>NZ_JACSJU010000001.1:1800000-2073022 GCF_018617235.1 Exiguobacterium sp. s132
CTGTGTGGGATTACTTCTTTGATTTGCTCAATTGTATACATCCATCCACCGCCTTTAAGAGGTTAGCCAAAAATCGGTGATATGGCGCCAGGTCTCGATGTCAAATACATCTTTCCAATCGCCTCCGCCAATGACGCTATATCCGATGACCGCTCCGAGGGCGAGCATCGCGATTGCCAACACTAAAACAACGAGCACGCGCAGTAAAATCGGGAATCGACGATGATTCGATAATCGCGATTGCTTTTTCTGCTTCGTCTCTTGTTCTGGTGAACCTTTTTGTTCTTCCGAACTCGTCTGTTCATCGTTCGCCACGTCCAACCATCCTTTCAGCTAAAATGATTATATCATATTAGTACCTGGTATTAAAATGCGTAAATTGCTACCTTTTTAGTGTACCCTATGCAGAAAAGTCGAACAAGCATCCTTCCCTGATAGAAGTCGAACGATTTATTTCTTTACCTTCAAATATGCTACGCTTAGACTATTCAACGTCAGGAGGTTTGTCTATGTGGAATGAATTTAAAAAATTCGCAATGCGGGGGAACGTCATCGACTTGGCGATTGCTGTCGTACTTGGTGCAGCGTTCACTGCAATCGTGAACTCACTCGTCAATGATATCTTTATGCCGCTTCTCGGAATCATTATTGGAGGAATCGATTTTTCTAGCTTAAAAGCACGTGTACTCGGAGTGGATGTGTTATATGGCAATTTTATTCAACAGATTGTGTCCTTCTTCTTGATCGCCATCGCCCTCTTCTTGATTGTCAAAGTCATCAATCGTTTACAGCGTGAAAAAGAAGTGGAGGAAGCTGCTATTCCGACCCCAACGAAAGAAGAGCAACTGTTGACAGAGATTCGTGATCTGCTAAAAAATCGTTCTTTATGAATGCGAAGGCGCCCGACTACTGTCGTGGCGCCTTTTCAATGATATGACGCACGCGTTGGACCGCATTCGTCAATAGTGGAGCTGCTTCCCAAATCGCTTCTTCTAACGTCATGATCCGAGACACGATCGGAAAAATGGCGACGATGCCGGACTCCATATGCGATGTGTAATCGGACTGTCCGGTGAAGACGAGGGTCGGGACCCCGCGCGTATGTGCAAGGCGCGCCAACCCATACGGTGCCTTTCCCTCAAAGCTTTGCGCGTCAAATTTACCCTCTCCTGTAATCAGCCAATCTGCTTTTTCTAACTGTTCTTCGAGCTTAGACCAACTGACCACTTCTTCGATGCCACTCACGTAGATTGCACCAAGCTGCAATAGCGCAAAGCCGATGCCGCCAGCCGCCCCTGCTCCAGGAAGTGCTCTTCTATCCACTTCAAAACAGTTCGCGTAGTGATCGAGGATCCGGTCATATCGCTTCACTACATCTGCCGCCAATCCTTTCTGGGGTCCGAACACATAGGCTGCTCCGCTTCCACCAATCAATGGGTTCTGTACATCGGAAGACATTCTCCATACGACCTCGCGCGCACGCGGATGAAGACCGGACCAATCAATTGATGCCACTTCTTCTAGTCGATGGGGAATGGTCGATAACACAGAGCCGTTCGCATCAAGAAAACGAACACCTAACGCTTCGAGCAATCCTTTCCCACCATCCATCGTTCCGCTCCCTCCGAGCCCGATGGTGATGATCTTCGCCCCACGCTCTAGCGCTTGAACGATCTGTTGACCGACTCCGACTGAACTGTAGCGCCACGGATCGACATGAGCGAGGAGTGTCAATCCTGCTGTTTCCGCCACTTCGATTACCGCGTGCCTCGTTGACGGCTCGAAACCAAAACGTGCAACGCGCTGTATTCCATCCAAGCACACGACATTTTCTTCTATAATGGTTCCTTCTGCATGTGTCGCAATCCAAGCATCCAAAAAACCTTCTCCTCCGTCAGAGATCGGTATGATGGTGACCTCATGCCCTTCAAGCGCACGAAGGACCGCTTGATTTGCTTCCATACTCGAAAGTGAGCCTTTGAATGAATCCATCGCGACTACAATCCGCATTGATGCTTCTCCCCCTTTGTCTATAAAAAAACCGCTTCTCGGCTCGAGAAGCGGTATGCGTTATGGACGTAACGCCGTGACAAGCCCCATCATCTGATCGCTCATCGACATCGCCCGTGAGTTCATTTGATATGCTCGTTGTGTGATTGTCATATCAGTCATCTCTTTCGTCAAATCAACGTTCGATGACTCGAGTGTCCCTTCAATCAATAGATTTCCGAGTGGACGATCGACTTCGGTCTCCAAATCCGCTTCGAACACGTTATCACCGAGCGGACGTAATTCCGACGTATTGCGGACTTCTACGATGTCGAGACGTCCGAATTCTTGTTCAACGCCATTCACACTCGCAACGACCACACCGTCTTGACGAATGCGCTGATTCGTCGCATCGTTCGGCATCGTGATTGGATTACCGTCATCTCCAAGAAGCGGATTCCCGTTCACATCAACGAGCGTCGTCTCGTCACCGACTGACAATTGCATGTTTCCACTTCGAGTCACCCCGACACCGTTCGGCGTGTCCACGACAAAAAATTGACGGCTCGCCTTTAAAAAGACGTCCAATCCACGATCTGTCGTACGTACTTGTCCGATATTGAACTGCTGTGTAATATCGGCGACATGTCCCCCGACTCCAATCCGAATCCCGTTCGGTGTGTCTCGACCGACTTCGAATTCAGGACGCGGTTGGTTGTTATACGCCTGCGACAATAGCGAAGCAAAATGCCCCTGTTGACGCTTAAAGCCGACCGTATCGACGTTTGCGATATTGTGACCTGTCACATCTAATTGACGCTGAAGTTGAGACAGAGAGTTGACCGAGTTATAAATGGACTGCATGGTGTTCCTCCTTAACGAATACGAGCGATTTCGATTGCCCGCTCGGCACTTTTATCATACGCTTGGACGACCTTTTGATTCGCCTCAAACTGACGATACGTCATCATCAAGTCTGCCATCGTCTGGTCGAGGTTGACGTTCGCTTCTTCAATAAATCCTTGTAGTACTTCGACCTGGGCCGGCGCCGGGGCATCACCCGTCACACGCCAGTCATTGCCGACTTGTTCAAGAGTCGTCAAGTCATCGATTTGGTAGGCACCAAGAGTCGCCACGTTTTGTCCAAGCGATGTGATGACGCCATCTTTCCCAACTTGAAACTCGCTCGATGGTAATTGGATTCGTTCCCCTTCATCAGAAAGGATATATCCGCCGTCCGCAGAACGAAGGAAGAGCGTCTCATCGATCGAGAAGCGTCCATTTGTCGTATATAACGTCTCGCCGCCTTGTTCGACTGCAAACATCGGGGCTCCCGCAAAATCAGTAGGTGCCTTTAAATACAGGTCGGTCGGGCTACCGGATTCTGTGATACTCCCAGCTGAGAATCGGGGCATTGTTTCTTGAAGATAGACGCCCATTGATAGGGTACCTACTTCTCCCTTCACGCGCGATTTCGCGTTATCCGGATTGCTGACTTGTGCAAGAAGCATCTCCGGAAACGAACGTACCACGCCATCAGACGCTTTGAAGCCTGGTGTTCTCACATTACCAAGGTTGTTGCTCAAAATCTCTTGTTGGCGCTGCAGGGCATTCATCGCTCCCGCTGCTGTATATAATCCGCGTAGCATAATCGTCTTCCTTTCATCCTATAACATGATTCACTCTCTATATCGTACCAAACGAGCGTGACATTCACCGTTTTTTCAAAAAAAGTTCATCCCATAAATTAGGATGAACTCTCTTCATTGACATGGTCGACCATCGGTAACTCGACAATCATCGTCGTTCCTTCTCCTAGTTGAGATTGAACAGAGATGGTACCACCGTGCAGTTGAACGATTTCTTTACAGATTGCTAAACCTAATCCGGTTCCACCAATCTGTTTACTTTCTTCCGATGCCGAACGATAAAATTTATCAAAGATTCGTGCTGCATCTTCTTCCGAAAGTCCTAACCCTTCATCCGTGATCCTGATTTGAATCGTGTCATCTTCACACGTGACATCGACTGTCACATTCCCACCTCTTGGAGAATACTTGATGGCATTGTTCAAGATGTTCGAGAAGACTTGACGTAATTGGGCCGGATCTCCCGCGACGAATAGCGATTCATCACAATCAAAGTGGAAGAAATGATGCTCTGTCGACCCTGCGTGGATTTCGAGGAGATCTGATAATAAATCGTATAGACTCTCTACTTTAAAGTCAGGTACGCTCATACCCGCCTCCATTTTTTGAACATCTAGCAAGTCACTCACGAGTCGTTCGAGCCGCTTTGTCTCACTCGCAATCATGTCTAAATAGCGCTCTCGCTTCGTGTTTTCCAATTGACGACTTTTGAGCAGTTCTGAAAAACCGAGAATCGAGGTAAGGGGCGTCCGAAGCTCATGGGATACTGTCGCCACAAGTTCTGTCTTCAAGCGATTGACTTCTGTTTCCTGGGTAATATCTCGTGAGACGAAGATGACACCCACACGTTCATTTTGAAGATCAATCGGTTCGGCGTACATGCGAATCGTTTTCTGACCCTCTTGCATCGTATAGGTGAACGTTTCGTCGAACATGCCTTCTTCTTTAGCACGCTTCGTGAAACCGTTCAGTCCCTCTTGATCATCAATCTGGTTCATGAACATCGGATAGTACATCGCAATTGGGTATAGACTGCCCCGTTCTGTTGATGGAATCGGATGTTCATATAAGTCAAAGAGCGCACTGTTACCAAAGCGTTCATTCGTTTTGAGTTCCGTATAGACGATAGAATCGCGCATCGTGTGCAAAATTCGAGCGGTCTTCTCACGTTCGAGATCGACTTGATCTTGTTGGCTCCTAAGTGAGGTCGCCATCTCATTAAACGCTTTCGACAACTGTCCGACTTCGTTTTGCAGTGGTTTAATCGGGATGAGTGTCGCGCTCGGGTTGCTCGCGAGACGCTCACTGTTTACCATCAGCGTCTGCAGTTGATTGGTCAACCTTAAAATATATGGCTGCAACCCGACAAACAATATGAACAATGCCCCGAGTAGAATCAAAAGCCACATCCATTGGGCTTTCACTAACTGTTTTGACAGCGCATCTCGCAATTCACTTTCTTGAAAATCAAGATTTTGTCGATAGTCGGTAAAGACCGACTCCATATCGACGATGCTTGCACTCATATCGGCAGCACTACTTGAGTTCAATTTAAATCGCGTCTGAGTCGACGTTTCATTTTTCGGCATGAATTGCCCTACGGTGCGCATCTGCAGGAAGGATTCATCAATTTCTCCTGCCTGCTTCGCAATCACATACTGCTCAAGTGCCGGCATGACGCGTGTTGTATAAATGGAGAAGAGAAGTCTCGCATCCTCTGCGAACTGTACTTCTTCCGCGTTTCTTGCCTGTTCTTCGAACCAGGTCGTTTGCTCGTCGATGTTCGTTTGAGCCGTTCTTACTTCTTCTAATAGCGCACGTTCTCCTAACAGGACGTGCCCTCGTAATTCATATTGCATCGATTGCCACGTTTCAAACAGGTCTGTCGCCCGTGCACGTTGCTCACTGATTCGTTCTAATTTTACGGTCGTCTCTTGAATCGATTGCTGTGTATAAAAATAGGTCCCAATCGATGTGAGCGTCACTAAGGCAATCAATATATAGAAAATCGTCATAACTTGTCGACTAATGCGTTGTTCAATCCAACGTTTCATGGAATGCCTTCTTCCTTCACTCTTAGAATGCCTCACTTCGTACGGTGAATGACTTTTTCTGTTCAAACAAAAAAAGTTCGGGTACGATGATGAGACGGAGAGTCACTTCAAAAATTCATTCACCTATTAGAAAGAATAACGGAATGACCTCACAAGAAACTCACAAAGATTGAAGGGAATGTGTTCATGACGCGTAATCGAATGACGTTTATCCTCATCCTTGTGATGTTGGTTGGCGTCAGTCTCACTTTATTGATTCGACATCAGTCAATCAATCCGATCGTCACCGTTAACAAGGGCGAAGCTTCTCTTCTCTCTTCTACTGTCGACGAAGAGATTTTGCGACTAGACGGCTCATGGCGCTATGAGTCAGGGATTGTCACCCAAGTTGATCGCCGCTCCTATCGAACCATTCCGTTTACAACCCCTTATCGTGAATCTACCTATGAACTCGATATCGCGTTGCCAACCGGTACGTATGCCTTGCTCATTCCAAAGTCCCTATCCTCCTCTACGATTTTGATAGATGGGAAAATGGTTGAAACGATACAAATTGGAAACAATCGTCTCGTCGAGCAGCCGTCTCTGCTCTTGCTCGATGATGAGACAAAACAATTCCGACTGACGATTCAACATGAACGACAGGCAGGTAATTTCGCACCCATCGAAGAAAGTATATTAGTCGGACCGTTACATGCCATCATGACCACTCAAAACGCTTATGCCGGCTACGAATTTTTCATGTTGCTCATTTCACTTTTGATTGCCATGTTCTATGCCATCGTCTATCTCTTTCACCGAAATGAACGGTTGTATGGTTTCGGAACAGCTTTCTTTTTTTTGACGAGTTTTTCAATCATGTCCCGAGACGGCATGTGGATCTCGGGTAGTGATAAGTTGACGTTAAGTTTAGCCTTACTGAGTATCATCATGTTAATCGAGTTTTCGCGATGTTTGGAACGTGTGTCATTTGACCGGTTTTTGGCCATTTCGAGATATCCACTATATGGATTGACTGTACTATCCATCTTCCTGCCCTCTTCCGTTTACGAAGTGTATGAATACTTTGTATGGATGATCGTTTTATTTATCACGTTCTTCTGGGTCGGATTGAATATTGGATGGCTTCTTGAAAAGTACAAGACAGGCAATCCGCTCGAGTTATTAACTTTCACACTCGCCCAACTCGTCGGATATATCGGAATCATGACGTCGACGTTCATCGTCTCGCCCAATCAGCAGCTGTACGCCAATACGTTTACCATCATCTATTTCCTATTGATGTTTTTGCTTCTACCGATTCACCTGTCTACCGACAAAGGGAAAAAACAACAAGTTGAAGCGTTGGCCTCTCAGCACGAGATGTCCTTCTTTAACGCTCAAATCAAACCTCACTTCCTTTACAATACGTTTGGAAATGTGATTGCACTCTGTTACACGTCTCCACCCGATGCGGCTCGTCTACTCAGTCACTTGAGCACTTACGTCCGCTTCATTTTTGAAAATGGTCGAACCGAAAACGAGATATCGATTCGCCAAGAAGTCGATATGATCGACTCGTATCTCGCCATTGAACAGACGCGATTCCGTGATTCGTTCTACGTCGAGAAAGAAATTGATGAATCTCTTCTCGACTGTTCGATTCCACCTTTATTAATTCAACCACTCGTTGAAAATGCCGTGCGACATGGTCTCTATCGACACCCAGGACAAAAGCGATTGACACTTACTATCCAGGAACGAAACGGAATGATTGAGATTTATGTTCAAGATACAGGGAGTGGTTTTGATCCAAACGTATCAAACAAAACATCTGGGATTGGGATTTGCAATATTAAAAGTCGAATCGAACACCTTCATGGTGCAACGTTTGACTTAGCCTCCACTTTGAAAAAAGGCACCACCATTCACCTGCGTTTACCAAAACAGGAAAGGACGAATCATTTAGATGCGTACGATTTTAATTGAAGATGAACATCATATTTTAGGGATGATGGAGCGGATTGTAAAAGAGGAGCCGTCTCTTGAGTGGATTGGTTCATTCCAAAGTCCGGTTCAAGCTCTCACTTTTATTCAAGAGCACCCGGTAGACCTTGTCTTTTTAGATATCGAGATGCCTGAAATGACGGGGCTCGAATTGGCGACCTATTTGCCGGAACGGACACAAGTCGTCTTCACGACCGCCCATCAACAGTATGCCGTTGAAGCGTTCAATTTGCATGCCACGCATTACTTGTTGAAGCCCATCACAGAGCAGATGATTCATAACGTCATTCCGCGCATCATCCAGCGCTATGAGGCGATTCAACAAAAGAATCTCAATCAATCTTGTCGCATACAATTTCTAGATCGTTTTTCGGTACGAACACAAGATGGAAATCTTGTGAAGTGGCCAACACAAAAAACAGAGGAGTTATTTGCCTACTTAGTTTTTCATCGTAAGCAGGTCATTAATAAGTGGGTGCTTGCCGAAACCCTTTACCCGGACATCGATGAACCACAACGCGCCTTACACAACGTATACAACACGATTTATCGATTGAAAAAGACGTTAGCTGAACATGAACTCGATATAACTGTTAATACAATAAATAATGGCTATTCTATTGAACTTGGTGATTCCTGTGCCTGTGATTATTACGATTGGCTTGATGCACCAAATCCTTCAATTTCTAAAACAGACTTAAAAAATCGTTTATTTGTTGATAAAGACTATACATGGCATTGAAAAAAGACATCTCACACTTAAAGTGAGATGTCTTTTTTTTTATTGTATCCATCGAACGTTCTCTATTAGCGCCCAGTAAACCCTCCGTCAACGTGAAGATGTTGGCCATTCACCCATGCGCCGTCTGGGCCCATCAAGAAAGCGACGAAGCGAGCCGTATCTTCAGGCGTCCCCATTCGCTTGTAAGGAAATAATGGTAGCAAGTGTTCTCGAAGTTCGTCATTGATCCAACCCGTATCCGTCGGTCCCGGATCGAACGCATTCACCGAAATGCCGTATTCTCCTAATCCATTCGCCAACGCAGGTGTGATGGCAATCAATGCACCTTTCGTTGCGATGTAGGCCAGGTTATTCGCATCCGGTCCCCCCGATACGAAGAACAGGATTCGCCCATCTTGATGTCCCGCTTGTTTATAGCGCTCAATAAACGCAAAGGTGAGTCCGAGTGTCCCTTCGTTATTCACCAGGTAATGTTTTCTCAATACGTCGGTTGTAAAGTTCTCAACGTTGACATGTCGTTCATAGGTCGCGTTATGGATTAGCCTGTTCGGTATACCAAGTTTAGCTTCCATTCGATCAAGTAATCCGACCTCGTCTCCTGAAGCCAAATCGTATGCCTCATGCTCGACACGGGCCCCTTCTTCAGTCAGTTCTTGAACCAATCGTTCGATGAAGCCAATTTCTTCCCCGATTCCTTCTTTAGCGTCAAACGGACTCCAGTGCGTCAAGTACAAGTCATGTCCTTCAGAAGCAAGTTTTCGCGCAATCGCAGCACCGATGCCTTGATTGCGACTGACGCCAGTAATGAGTGTAAGTGGTTTGTTCATGATGTCCTCCGATTCTATTTGATTATTCTGTTCAGTTCATTAGTGAATCGGTGCCATCATGATTCCCCTCTCATTGATTAATGATTTCATTATATACAATTTTTCCCATGAATGAACTATATATTCGTATCCTCTTTAGATATGATGGATATATATGATTCATCACATCGGTATTGGGAGGCGCTTATTTGAAAAAGTTGATCATAACGACATTTTGTACATGGATATTGAGTGCTTTGCTCTATGCTGCCTTGACGGATGAATCATTTGTCACGCTTACCCAATCCGTCGACGTCAATCAGAACGTGTTGGAGCGCTACTTGACAACTCAAGTCATGTCTCCTAATTTCGGTGGGGATGTTTATGCCAGCTATCAAATCCTCGGGACGAGTACGACTCGACAGGAAGTGTATGTATGGGTGCTTCTACAAGAATATTATCCTAACCATCAACAACTTGAGCGAGGGACCGGAATATCTGCTCCAATCGTCTTACACATTGACCATTCCTCAGGAGTCTCTCGGATTGTCAATCATACGTTACCTCGAGATGGCTCATATTATCCTGGCGACTTACATACCCTATTCCCATTACATATTTCTATCGGCTTAATGTCTCACCCAACAGGACTTACCAACCGTCTCCAACGTCAACTTGAATCAGAGTTACCCCTTCCTGTTTCAAATACATATTGAAAGGATGAATCCCATGAGCCTCATTCAACAAATCAAACAAATCTACATCCCTGTCAAAGAGTTAGACCGTGCCGTTCAATTCTATCGAGACACGCTTGAGGTACCCTTTCTCTTTCAAGCAGGATTGCTCGCATTTTTCGACTGTGGGGGCGTTCGCCTCATGTTGTCCCCTCCAGAGAATGATGTTTTTGCAAAGTCAAGTCCAATTCTCTATTTGAGTATCGCATCCATCGATGACGCTTATGCTCAGTTGAAAAATGCAGGAGTGACTTTCATTGATGAACCACACTGTGTGGCAAAAATGGGGACGACAGAAACGTGGATGAGTTTCTTCAAAGATTCTGAAGGCAACGTGTTGGCACTCGTCTCCGAAATATTGAGTTGAACATACAAAAAACAAGCGACCGCACGCGGTCGCTTGTCTGTTTATTTCAATCGATCTAAGTTTTCGAGCATGATTCCCGTTCCGTGCGCGACACTGAGTGTCGGCTCCTCGGCCATCATGACCGGCAACATGACACGCTCTGCGACGAGTTGGTCAAGACCGTGAAGGAGTGATCCCCCACCTGTCATGATGATTCCGCGGTCGATGATGTCCGCTGCAAGTTCTGGTGGTGTCTGTTCAAGGACACGCTTCGCTGCTTCGACGATTTCATTAGCTGATTCAGCCATCGCTTCACGAAGTTCTTCTGACGTAATGGTCACCGTACGAGGCAATCCACGTACCATGTCACGTCCACGAATATCCATCGATTCGTTACGCCCTCCTGGGAAGACCGTCGCGATTTCTTTCTTGATTTGTTCAGCCGTACGTTCTCCGATGATCAGCTTGTGCTTCTCTTTGATGGCACGAAGGATGTCCGTATCGAAGCGATCCCCTGCAATCTTGATAGTCTCACCGCAGACGATGTCTCCCATTGATAAAATGGCGACGTCGGTCGTCCCACCACCAATGTCAATGATCATGTGACCAACCGGCTTCCAAATATCCATGCCTGAACCGACTGCCGCAGCTTTTGGTTCGACGGCGAGGAAGACTTCTTTCGCGCCAGCTTTCTCAGCAGCTTCACGAATGGCTTTTGCTTCAACCGGCGTGACGTTCGCAGGTGTACAAATCAGCATGCGGATGCCTCCGAAGAAGCCTCGGACTTGAATTTTCTCGATGAAGTGACGGAGCATTTCTTCTGTTGTGGCGAAATCGGCGATGACTCCGTCACGGAGAGGACGGATCGCCACGATATCACCAGGTGTACGACCAACCATCTCATACGCTTCTGAACCGACTGCTAGTACTTTTCCTGTAGAGCGTTTTATCGCAACGACTGAAGGTTCGTCTAAGACGATTCCTTTCCCTTTGACGTGAATGACAACGTTTGCTGTCCCTAAATCAATCCCGATATCTTTTGAAAACATGATGTATAGGTTCCTCCGTTCGTTTCTTCATTGAAAAGAGCGAGAAGAGTCTCTCCTCGCCCTCTAATTCGTGCTCGTTTCTTAGTTCTGAACCATTTCTTCAGCAACTTCGACAGTTCCTTCAATACGCTCGATGTCAGCACCGAGTGCTTGAAGTTTCTTGTGGAAGTCAACGTATCCACGGTCGATATGATATAAATCTCCAACGCGTGTCTCTTCTTCCGCGATGAGACCTGCTAGAATAAGTGCTGCTCCGGCACGAAGGTCCGTTGCGACAACTTCCGCTCCTTGAAGGCGTACGCCACCTTTGACGATTGCTGAACGTCCTTCAATCTTAATGTCCGCGTTCATACGACGGAACTCTTCGACGTGCATAAAGCGATTCTCAAACACCGTTTCCGTGATGACAGATGTACCGCCCGCTTTCAAGACGAGTGCCATCATTTGTGACTGCATGTCTGTCGGGAATCCTGGGTGTGGCATCGTCTTCACATCAACCGGCTTCAATTCGTCTGGTGCCGTGACACGCATGCCTTCTGCCGTATCCTCGAAGTGGACACCCATTTCTTCCATTTTTGAAATCAATGGACGAAGGTGCTCACGTTCTGCACCGATGACTTCGATGTCACTACCTGTGATCGCACCAGCAACGAGGAACGTACCTGCTTCGATACGGTCTGGAATAATCGAGTGTTCTGCACCGCGAAGTGTTTCTACACCTTCGATGCGGATTGTTTCTGTACCTGCACCGCGAACGTGTGCGCCCATTCCGTTTAAGAAGTTCGCAAGGTCGACGATCTCAGGTTCTTTTGCAACGTTCTCGATGATAGTCGTACCCTCTGCAAGCACAGCTGCCATCATGATGTTCTCTGTCGCACCAACAGATGGGAAGTCCAAGTAGATTTTAGCACCTTGGAGACGGCCTTCTACAGAAGCTTCTACGAATCCGTTTCCGATGACCGTTTTCGCACCCATCGCTTCGAATCCTTTTAAGTGGAGGTCAATCGGACGTGAGCCGATTGAGCATCCGCCCGGCATTGCTACACGAGCGTGACCGAGACGGGCAAGAAGAGGTCCCATGACGAGGATTGAAGCACGCATCTTCCGCACGTACTCAAGCGGTGCTTCATCTTTGATGTCGCCCGACGCATCGACAGTTACTTCATTCTTTTCTTCATTGAACGATACCTCTGCACCGAGGTGACGAAGTACTTTGTTAATCGTGTACACGTCAGCAAGACGTGGTACGTTTTGTAAGATTGACTTTCCTTCGCTAGCTAATAGAGTGGCAACCAATGTTTTGAGTACGGCGTTTTTTGCTCCCTCAACGCGCACAGTACCTGACAGTTTACGTCCTCCACGGACTACGATCAAATCCTTCATATCTCTCTTTGTCCTCCAACTTCATTGTTTTTTTATATAGTGCGTCGATATCCGAATCCGGATGTGATGATGTCGATTATTTGAATGGTTTGCAAAACGTGATGATTTTTCATTCATTAATCAATCTGAATAATAAATAAGTGCAAATTGAATGAAAAAAACATCATGTCAGACGAATTTATCCTACATGATAATCATATAGGAGTCGTTACAGCAGGATTACAGTTTGTTAAATATTCTGCGACTACTGTATAGGTGCGAGCGCCTGCGCCAGTCGAATGTACTCCAAAAAGAACTGGGCAATCAGTGAACCGAAGACAACCGCTACGAGAACGCGCAAGACAGCAGCTTGCGGACTCCTCACTTGATTGAGCAACTTATCCCATTTGACGGGTAAGAGTGCCCACCAAGCGACGTAGATCGCTATGATATAAATCGCTAGCGAAAATACGGTATTGACCATCGACGATTCCCCTCTTTTCTAAAATTCGTACCATTTTTAATCATATCATGACATGTTAGAGAAAAAAAGACTTAGGGTCTTAAGCTTCGAGCGGTTTGAACCATTCGATCAACTCACTTTCTCTACAAGCACACCAAAAGGGACGTCATCAGCAGTAAGGTCTTACTACAGTAATTGACGCCCCTCACATATTTCAAACATTATTCAATCGATTCGTCAAGGCTACGAGACCAGCGAATCGCTTCGACGTAATATTGAGACCAATCCGAATCTGTGTTATGGAGCGGAATCGTCAACTGTTCGTAGTCGATGACATCCTCTAACAACTTTCGCAAACCGTTCTGTTCACCGAGTAACGCTGCCTTTACAGGAGGCGCCACCGGAAGCTCTGCAATCAACGTTTGCATTGCCTCATCGAGAATGACGTCGAGTGATGAAAAGATTCCCGTAATGAATGCATCAAACGGTAATACATCTGTCAATGTATCCTCCGCAATCAACTCCATCATTTTTCCGCGAATGACACTCTGTTTAATCAGTTCTTTCGATTCAGACGTCTGCATCTCTCGAAGAAGCATCAAATAAGACCATCGTTTCAACTCATCTAGTCCGATTCGCGCGACGGCTTGCTCGATTGATTCAATCGTTCGACGACCTTTTTGATACACCGTATTGACCGTACGGAGCATCTTATAGGATAGGTCGACACTTCGCTCAATTTGCGCTGAAATCCGTCGAAAACTCGGTTCCGGACGATCGAGCTCTTTCAACATTTCAATGAGCGTGTGACGCAACGGATGCACTTCGGCCCCGTGCACCACGATGGGACGACTAAAGAAGTACCCTTGGAACATTTTATATCCGAGTCGTTTCGCAATCTCATACTCTGCGGGTGTCTCGATTTTTTCCGCCAAAAATTCGACTCGGTGTCCGAGCGCATCAATCAATTTTTGCTGTTGATCGACTGGGGTCGCTTGATAGTCGATTTTGATGATGTCGGCGAGTCCAATCAATGGGCGATATTTCTCTTCAAATACGAAATCATCCAGTGCAATCGTATAACCTTGACGTCTTAACGAGCGGAGAGACTGTAATACTTTCTCCGTCGGTTCGACATGTTCGAGCACTTCGACGACGAGCGATTGACGTGGTAGCAACGAAGGCACTTCCCCTTCAATCAACGTCTGAGGGAAATTGATGAACGCGCGCGTCCCTTCTGTCAATTCCCGAAAATTGAACACAAGGTAAGCGTTATGAATGACGTCAGCTGTTGCCAACGAATCATCTACGTTCTCAAAAATATTATTTTCGCTGCGGCGATATAACAATTCGTAGCCGCAAACGCGTAATTGTTGGTCAAAAATTGGTTGTCGCGCAACGTAAACTTTCATTCCCTAATCTCCTTTACGGTAGTTCCCACCTTTATTATCGGTCTTCTTCCATATATTTTTTACTAGTCCCGTCATTTAGAAGCACGACAAAAGACCCATCTTTTCCAAAAAACAACAAAAAAAACTCCCACACTTTCGTGTGAGAGTCATTCTTATTCTTTCATATCGCGAATGCTTAAGCGGTTGATCGCTTTTTTGAGCGCAAGTTCCGCACGACGGAATTCGAGTTCCGAGAGCTTCGTGTCTTGAAGACGACGCTCGGCACGAACTTTCGCCGCAGAAGCGCGATCATAGTCGATCTTATCCGCCATTTCGGCTGTTTCAGCTAAGATCGTCACCGTGTCGGGACGAACTTCCATGAAACCGCCGCTGATTGCGATCAGCGTGCGTCCACCATCTTCGTGGCGCAGCTTGAGGACTGAGACGTCGAGTGGCGTCACCATCGGGATGTGCTTTGGCAAAATACCAAGCTCACCAGTGACCGATTTGGCGATGACCATTCGTGCGTCTCCTTCAAAGGCTGCACCATCCGGGGTGACGACGTTGACGTGAACAGTATTCATCGTCTAGTTTCCCCCTTCCGCGTAGGTCTTAGACCAACGTCTTCGCTTTTTCGATGACGTCTTCGATTGGACCGACGAGACGGAATGCATCTTCAGGAAGATCGTCGTGTTTACCTTCGAGGATCTCTTTGAAGCCGCGTACTGTCTCTTTGACTGGCACGTACGAACCTTTTTGGCCCGTGAACTGCTCAGCCACGTGGAAGTTTTGTGATAAGAAGAACTGAATACGACGTGCACGGTGAACCGTGAGTTTGTCGTCTTCAGACAACTCGTCCATCCCGAGGATAGCGATGATGTCTTGAAGTTCTTTGTAACGCTGAAGCGTCTGTTGAACGTTACGTGCAACCTCATAGTGCTCTTTCCCTACGATTTCAGGAGAGAGGGCACGTGAAGTCGATGCGAGCGGGTCAACGGCTGGGTAAATCCCCATCTCCGAAAGACGACGCTCAAGGTTTGTTGTTGCATCAAGGTGGGCGAACGTTGTTGCCGGAGCCGGGTCCGTGTAGTCATCGGCTGGTACATAAACGGCTTGAATCGAAGTTACCGATCCTTTTGCAGTCGATGTGATTCGCTCTTGAAGCATACCCATTTCAGTCGCAAGTGTCGGCTGGTAACCTACCGCCGATGGCATACGTCCGAGAAGGGCTGAAACCTCAGAACCTGCTTGTGTGAAACGGAAGATGTTATCAACGAAGAGAAGAACGTCTTGTCCTTGCTCGTCACGGAAGTACTCTGCCATTGTCAAACCAGTCAAGGCAACACGGAGACGTGCACCAGGTGGTTCGTTCATCTGACCGAAGACCATCGCTGTTTGCTTGATAACGCCTGAGTCCGTCATCTCGTGGAACAAGTCATTCCCTTCACGCGTACGCTCACCGACTCCTGCGAATACAGAAATCCCGCTGTGCTCTTGCGCGATGTTGTTGATGAGTTCCTGGATGAGGACGGTTTTCCCTACACCGGCACCACCGAAGAGGCCGATTTTACCACCTTTGATGTATGGTGCGAGAAGGTCGACGACTTTAATCCCTGTTTCAAGGATTTCAACTTTCGTTGACAATTCGTCAAATGTTGGCGCTTGACGGTGAATCGGTGCACGAAGCACGTCAGCTGCCACTTCTTTATCATCGATCGGGTTACCGAGAACGTTGAAGACACGTCCAAGTGTCGCTTCTCCAACTGGTACCGAAATCGGTGATCCTAAGTCAAGTACTTCCATACCGCGGCGAACGCCGTCAGTTGAGTCCATCGCAATCGTACGGACCGTGTCGTCACCAAGGTGAACAGCTACTTCGAGCGTCAAGTCGACACTAACATCGTCCGCTGTCGCTGCCACGTGTGTGACTTTGAGAGCGTTGTAGATGTTCGGTAAGTGGTTGTCGAACTTTACGTCGATAACTGGGCCCATGACTGCGACTACGCGGCCTTTCATGCCGTATTCGTTCATCGTGTTAGCCTCCTACAATCTAGAGGGCGTGCGCTTATTCAAGCGCCGACGCACCTCCGACAATCTCTGTGATTTCTTGTGTGATCGCTGCTTGACGCGCGCGGTTGAATTTGAGTTTGAGTCCGCGAATGAGTTCATCCGCATTGTCTGTCGCACTCGACATCGCCGTCATCCGGGCTGCGTGCTCTGACACTTTCGCATCGAGCAATGCGCCGTAGATGAGTCCTTCCGCATAACGTGGGAGGAGCGCCGCTAAGATCGTTTCTTCTTCTGGTTCGTATTCATACATCACATTGGATGCGGACTGTTCGATATCCCCGAGCGGGAGCAATTGTTGAATCTTCACTTCTTGGCTGATGACCGAGATGAACGAGTTGTAGCAAAGCTTCAATTCATCAATCTCGCCCTCGCTGAAGGCACCTACCGTCTGTTTGACGATTTCTGCGACTTCAACAAAAGTTGGTTGGTCGTTTAGCCCTGTCATCGCGCTATACACCGGAATGTTGCGTGACTTGAAGAACTGGACACCGACTTTCCCGATTACGTAAAGACGATACTCATCTGTTGATGTGTGCTTGTCTTTGAGTTCACGGTACACGTCACGCAAGACGCTGGCGTTGTATCCACCTGCGAGTCCGCGGTCTGACGTGATGACGATATAACCAGTCCGTTTGACGGGACGTACTTGAAGCATCGGGTGTGTCGCGCCTGATGTACCACCGGCGATCGACGAGATGACTTCTTGCAACTTGTCCATGTACGGCTTGAAGTTGGCGTTGTTCCCTTGGGCCCGGTTCAACTTTGATGCCGACACCATGTTCATCGCTTTCGTGATTTGCTTCGTGCTTTGGGTCGAGGTGATCCGCATCTGGATCTCACGTAATGATGCCATTTCGATTCACCACCTTAATAGACGCTCGTCACCGGATTAAACCGATGGCGAGAACGTCTTTTTGAATTCCGTAATTGCGTCGACCATTGCCTCGTCTGAAGGAAGGTTTCCTGTCTGACGGATTTCACGGCAGAGGTCTTTACGGTTTTGGTCGAGCCATGCGTTCATTTCTGTTTCGAAACGACGGATGTCTGTGACTGGGATGTCATCGAGATGACCTTTCGTGAGTGCGTAGATGATGATAACTTGCTTGTCTACAGAAAGCGGTGCGTTCAAGTCTTGTTTCAAGACTTCAACCGTACGCTGACCACGGTTCAACTTCGATTGTGTCGCTTTGTCGAGATCTGATCCGAACTGAGCGAACGCTTCGAGCTCACGGTAAGACGCGAGGTCAAGACGAAGTGTACCAGCAACTTTCTTCATCGCTTTCACCTGTGCCGAACCACCAACACGTGATACTGAGAGACCGGCGTTGATCGCTGGGCGTACCCCAGAGAAGAAGAGGTCCGACTGAAGGAAGATCTGACCGTCTGTGATCGAGATAACGTTTGTCGGGATATATGCTGAGATATCCGATGCTTGTGTCTCGATGAACGGAAGTGCTGTCAATGAACCACCGCCGAGTTCGTCGTTCAACTTCGCTGCACGCTCAAGAAGGCGTGAGTGGAGGTAGAAGACATCCCCTGGGTAGGCTTCGCGGCCTGGAGGACGACGGAGAAGGAGCGAGAGCTCACGGTAAGCTGCCGCTTGTTTCGAAAGGTCATCATAAACGACGAGGACGTGTTGTCCGCGATCCATGAAGTACTCACCCATCGATACCCCTGCGAATGGTGCGAGGTAAAGAAGTGGTGCCGGCTGTGATGCCGATGCCGAAACGACGATTGTATAGTCGAGCGCTCCGTTTTGACGAAGCGTCTCTACTACGCCACGTACAGTCGATTCTTTCTGACCGATAGCAACGTAGATACAAATCATGTTCTCTTCTTTTTGGTTGATAATCGTATCGATGGCAACAGATGTTTTACCTGTCTGACGGTCACCGATGATGAGCTCACGCTGACCACGACCGATTGGAACGAGGGCGTCAATCGCCTTAATTCCTGTTTGAAGTGGTTCGTGAACCGATTTACGTGCCATAACGCCGTAAGCTTTACGCTCGATCGGGTTATAGTTGTCAGTCACGATTGGTCCAAGACCATCGATTGGTTGTCCGAGTGGGTTGACGACACGTCCGAGGAGTGCCTCACCAACTGGAACTTCCATGATGCGACCTGTACGTTTGACAGAATCGCCTTCTTTGATGCCTTTGTAATCGCCAAGGATGATAATCCCGACGTTACCTTCTTCTAAGTTTTGCGCCAAGCCCATTACGCCGTTAGAGAACTCTACGAGTTCCCCCGCCATAACGTTATCGAGTCCGTGTGCACGAGCGATACCGTCACCTACTTGAATGACTGTACCTGTCTCGCTGACTTCGATTTCAGAACCGTACGAAGCGATTCGTTCTTTTAGCAGGGCGCTGATTTCTTCAGCTTTGATTGTCATTGAATTCACCCCTATTTCTTACGCATTCAACAATTCACGCTCAAGGCGTGTAAGTTTCGTTTCGATCGTATCATCGTACGTCGTGTATCCGACTTGGACACGGAGTCCACCGATGACTTCTTCATCGACGACGTTATTCAATTGGAGCGTCTTCCCGAGCTTCTGTCCGAAGACGAGTTCGACGTCTTTCAAGTCTGTTGCCGACAATGGGTAGGCGCTTGTGACAATACCCTCTGCAATTCCACGATAGTCGTTGATAAATTCGCGGACGTAACGTGGCAATGCGCGAACCTCTGCCGCACGGTCATTTTCGACCATGACGAGAAGTGTGTTCACGACAATCGCCGTCATATCACCAAAGCTGTCTTTTAAAAGCTGTGCAAGCTCGCTGTCACTGACTGCCGGATTCGTTAAGAGATCCATGAGTTCAGGAGTCGCGTGGAGCACTTCATCGAGCAGACGCACTTCCGCTTCGACTTGGTCGAGCGTGCCTTGTTCCCGCGCTAAGTCGAAGAGCGCTTTGGCATAGCGTTTTGCTAATGATGCGTTCATCAGTTCGCACCTTTCGCTTTAGACAGGAAGTCTGTGACGAGGGCACGCTGTTTCGCTTCATCACCTTTAAGGTCTGTTTGAAGGACGTGGCGTGCTGCCGAAAGTGCCTGTGTGACGACTTCCGTTTGAAGAGATTGTTTCGCAAGCTCACGCTCGCGCTCAATCGCTTTCTCTGCCTCGATTTTAATTTGTTCGGCTTCCAAACGCGCCTGCTCCACCAAGCGTGCTTGTTCTGCTTCTGCTTGTCGACGGCTGGCGTCGAGCATTTCTTTTGACTCAGTACGTGCTGCACTGAGTGCATCACGTTGTTCAACGACATAATGTTCCGCATCTTTGCGGCTCTTTTCAGCGAGTTCAATTTCGTTCGCTACATACTCTTCACGCTGTCTCATCATTCCAAGGAGTGGTCCCCAAGCAAATTTCTTCAACAGGGCCAAGAGTACGAGGAATGTGAAAATTGTAAAGATCATATCCAGAATGCGGAGGCCTTCGCCGCCAGCACCAGCTGCAATCATCATCGTATCCATGCATACCCTCCTCTTGACTAAATAAGTGAGGGAGACGTGCTCCCTCTCATGCTATTCTCGTTAACTCGGAATCAAGAGTTGAGGAGAAGGAAACCGACAGCCACACCGATGATCGGGAGGGCCTCAACCAAACCGATACCGATGAACATTGTTTGACGAAGTTCGTTTTTGAGTTCTGGTTGACGTGCTTGTCCTTGTACTGTTCCGTATACGATCAAACCGTTACCGATACCAGCTGCGAGTGCTCCAAGTCCGATAACAAGTGCTGTTGCGAGAAGATTAAGTTGTTCCATTGTGTATATTCCTCCTAAAAGTTAAGTAAATAATTTGATTGTAACGCTTTGGCGAGATGTCCGAATCAATGTTCGGCCGAAGCTTTGTGCCCGATGTACACCATTGCAAGCGTCAGGAAAATGTAGGATTGGATAACCCCGATAAAGATTGAGAAACCTTGCCATAGAATCATTGGGAAGACCGCAAAGATTGCACCGAGCGGGTTGAGTGCGCCTTCGGCTGTAATCGCGAGTCCCAAGATGATGGTAATCATGATTTCACCGGCAAAGATGTTACCGTATAGACGCAAACCGAGCGTCAACGTGTTCGCAAACTCCTCGATCAATTTGATCGGAAGCAAGAACCAGACTGGTTTTACGAATTCCGCCGAATAGTGTTTCAATCCGTGCAGTTTCACCCCGTAATAGTGCGACATTGCAACGACGAGTGTCGACAACGCCAAGGTTACGTAAGGATCGGCTGTCGGTGAGTTGAACCACAAATAGTGTCCGGAAATGACGTTAAACGGTAGACCCATCAAGTTTGAGAAGAGAATGAACAAAATCAACGTCATCCCAAATCCAATAAAGCGTCCTCCTGTCTTCCAGTCCATCGCACTTGCGATGATTCCACGTACGAACTCCGCGAAGAATTCCATGAAGTTTTGTTTGCCAGTCGGCTTCATTGCCAAACGTCTTGTCCCCCAAATGGCGAATACGAAGACGAGTAACGCTGCAACTAGCACTGTAATGACGTTCGTCCAGCTCCCGTATAACGTATAGTCCCCAAAGTGCAGAGAATATGTGGGAAACTCATGACCCATTAATATTCACCTCTTTTCCTGCTGAGCTGGGCAAGTGTAAACTCGCCAAATTGTATGATGTGGCCGGCGATTAGACCAGTTACCACCGCGATGACGGACACTCGATCCTCGTAGAGAAGACCGACTATCACTGCTAACGCACCGACCGCCATTCTTGAAACGGTCCCGTGCGACTTTGGTCGTCGTCCATGCTCGATGACGTCATACATACGTATGACACTTCGATTCTGCATATGTAGAATGATGAGACTCCCGACCCCGCCGATGAACAATCCGAGAAAAACGGCTTTGTACATCGGGACGATGAAGGCGCCAACTAACAAAATTGCAAACCAAATGGTAAACCATTTCGTATAACGCTTCATCAACTCTTTTTGTGCTTTTCTGTCTGCTTGAATCGTATTCATTCGTCCTCTCCTGTCAATAAACTCCGAAGGGTGAGAACTAGCGCCGTAACCCCGAACACGAGTCCAAGGATAATCGACACATTCCAACCAAACGTGCCCCAAAATTCACGTCTTTCGCCGTACTGTCCGACGAGATAACCGATGACAATCGGTCCAGCAAGTGCTGTCGAGATTTGTGAAGCGAGCGAGGCATAGGATAGATAACGATTGTCTTTTTTCGCCATCCAAATCCCCCTTTCGAGTCTCACGTGCTCCCTTGTTCTTCACGAATTCACACTCGCGTGACCATCAAAAGTCACACAAGTTCAGAGTAATAGAAATGGCATAAGAAGTCAATGAATTTCACAATTATAAAAGCGCTTTAAATCAAGTCGTATCAATAGTTTTACGCACTTCATAAACTAAACGATCAAAGCACTTTTTTAAGAAAGTGTGAAGAAACGTTGAAATAAAAATGTTGACTTTATAACATTTCACAAACGGAATCAGATGAAGAATAGTTCAGTTATACCCCCACGTTTTGGAAAATTCAATCGGTAAACGCTTACGTTCACAAAGAGTTACGAAACGTCTGTTGACTTCATTTTGAAATCGTTTTCAACGTCCTGTATCAGTATACCGAGGATGTTTTTACCATGTCGAGCGATTTCGCCCATTTTTTTGTGAGGAATCTCATACTGTTCAAAATCCCTTTCTCAATCCTGGTTTTATATTCGAAATCGAGGGATTCTATTTAAATAAGAAAGAATAGATAAATTCCATCCCAGTTCGCCATTCTTCTCGCTCTAGTTTTGTGTCTATTTTGTGACATCCGTAAATGATAAATATTATTCAGTGTCAATCGTAAAAAAAGCGAGAATCGCATAGGCGATTCTCGCTTTTAAGTCATTACTTCGTACCAAACAAACGGTCACCCGCATCCCCAAGTCCAGGAACGATATAACCGTGGTCATTTAATTTTTCATCGAGTGCAGCAAGATAGATCTCTACATCCGGATGTTCTGCTTGTACACGCTCTACGCCTTCTGGTGCTGCGCAAAGGCATGCCAACTTGATTGACTTCGCTCCGTGTTTCTTGAGTGATGCAATCGCATCAACAGCCGAACCACCTGTCGCGAGCATCGGGTCAACAACGATAAAGTCACGTTCTGTGACGTCTGTCGGAAGTTTCAAGTAGTATTCGTGTGGCTCAAGTGTTTCCGGATCGCGGTAAAGACCGATATGACCGACTTTTACGTTCGGCATCATTTTGAGGAACCCATCCACCATACCAAGTCCTGCACGTAAAATAGGGACGATTCCCAATTTCTTGCCGGCAATCATCTTTTGAGTGGAAACAGAGACCGGTGTCTCGATTTCTACGTCTGTTAGGGGTAGGCTGCGCGTGATTTCGTATGCCATAAGTGAAGAAACTTCGTCGACGAGTTCACGGAACTGCTTCGTCCCCGTCTCTACTTTACGCATAATCGTCATTTTGTGCTGAATCAAAGGATGGTCATAAACATGTACTTTTCCCATCTTGCTTCACTCCTCTCTCATTCTCTCTCGAGCATTGTACCCTAACTCTGTTGAGATGGGTAGAGCCAACTTCTATTTTATCAAAGGTCAGACGCCACTTATGGTTGAATGACCTGGAAATAATCATTGCCCGGAAGTTCATACGATTGAGATGTGTGTTGATCGACTAAATAGAGTTCTGTTTCCGTTTTCCATACGTCAAAGGATTGCTCAGTCAATTCTTCATACAGATGCAAGTCTCCGATTTTGATAGCTGTAGACGGTTTTTCATGCGGCTGAATATGAGACAAGGCGTCAAACAACTCTTGCGTTTTCGGTCCGTCTAGCCAGATTGTATCTTGATCCGATTCAAAAACTGCCAGGCGCGTTTCCCTTTCGGCGGGGCGCGTGGACATCTTGTTTGTCACTGGACGACGGACATGCCCCCAAATTTCAAGGACCGTTCCATATGTTTTCGATAACGATAACGACGTCTCTTCAGCCACATCCCCTTCAATCGGTCGATCAGATAAGATGATGCGTTTCATGAGTTCGCGATGATTTCCCTTTAGCGAGAGCTCTTCTTTCGGATCGACTTTCATATAAGGAGCCTCATATATATTCGGTAGGATGAGTTGTTTGAGCGAGGACGCCTCTCCGATTTGTAGGGTGAGGCGATCATCGGCACGCCTCGTCAAGAAAACATACCCTTCATTCTCTCCGCTTTGAAACGGGAATAGTTTTGGTTCAATGATCGGGTCAAGTGTACGCCCATTTCGAATCGTCTCGAACGTCACATAGATCGCTCCCGTATCCGGTGTCGTATAACGGAAAGCCGAGTCGGGCATTACTTCTTCATGCGTCTCGTTCAATGTGAACGTACTTGTAATCGATTCAAGGTCATCGATGCGCTCAAACTCAATTGTCGAGACCACTTTCGACTCTTGAAAGCGCTCTTGTTCGAGCGCTTCAAACGCTTGAATCGGCTCCACGGCAAACGTTCGCTCCATCAACTCATTGCTGTTCGCGCAGGTCACGTAACGTTCATCACCCGCCGCAAAATATTTCACCGTTTTGGAACCGAGTACTTCATAGAGCGGATGATGAAATGTCACTTCTGCCACCTTGGCTCGTCGCTCTGGTAAGACATCTGTCGGACGACGCTCACAGTATGTAAGTAGCTTCTCTTGTGTTTGTTTCATTAACGGTATCTCAGGATCTTGCTCGACTCGATAGGAAGACAAAGGACGTAATTCAATCGCGTTCAACGTCTCGGCACCACATCCACTCAACAAGATACAACTGAGCAAGATTCCCCAATACGTACGCATTGATGTTCCTCCTCATTCCCAATTAGGTGGAAACCACCTAAATTTTTCTTGTACATCATAACATAGAACCTATTTTTGTGATGATTTCAGAATTATTACGTTTCTGATGATTTGACGAAAGCGGTCCAACTCATTTTATGCTTCAACGTCTAGCAACAAAAAAAGAACTAATCCATTAAGAGATTAGTCCTTTTTATCACTTCATTAGTCATCTTCTCGCTCATCCTCGGATGAGTCATCTTGAGATGAGTCGTCCTGCGAAGAATCATCTTGTTCATTCTGGTCGTCCTCTGATTCACGATCGACTTCAATGACCGCCCCATCTTGATTTAGTTCAAGTTTGACAGGGTCGCCGACACGCGGAGTGTCATCATCGATTTCAGAACGTGCGGCAAGTGGATATACGTTGTCTTTCCCATCGATCTTAATCGTGACTTCTTGATTTGTGAGTTTGACGAGCGTGCCGTAAATATACGCATCATCATCACCACTCTCACGGTCCACTTCCTTCACTTCATCATCTCGGTTCAATTCGAGTTTTACCCGGTCACCCACTTGCGGTGTATCGTCATCGATTTCATGTGTCGTCGCTAAAGGGTATGTCGACTCTTTTCCATTGAAGCTGATAGTGACATCTTCTTTCGATAACTTCACGAGCGTCCCGTATAGTTCATAGTCGTCTCCATCCCCCACTCGCGCTGCTGACGAATCATCTGATGCGCTACTTGAGCCATCCGATGTAGCAGGGTCATCTGGGTTGTCCGTTGATCGATCGTCACTCGCTTGATTGATTGCTTGTGGAACAATGACCGTATCCGTCTGATTCCCGTTTACGTAAAATCCAATTCCAACAATTGCCATGACAGCTAATAATGCGCCGATAATCCAACCGATGCGTTTCATGTTTGTTTCCTCCTCATGATGTGTTCTTCTTATTTTCATCATAAGCCTCTTCCGTGAGAGCATATTTAAGGCTTCATTAGAAGTTGATGAGAAAATGCGAAATATTCATCATCGAGTCAGAAAAAATATACTGCCATCCGGATGATTCGATCTACTCCCGATCGTCCACTCATTCAAGTCCGCCACTTCTTTCGCAATCGCGAGACCAAGACCGCTCCCACTGCGATCGCGCGCTTCATCTAATCGGTAGAATCGATCGAACAGCCGATTCCTCACATCATCCGAAAGAATCGGTCCTCGATCGCGTACCTCAATTCGATCACTCTTCAAATGAAGGCTCGTCTCTTCCGCATACTTCAAACTATTGTCTAATAGGATGACAAGAATCCGCTGTAACGACTCACGATGACCAAACCAGCTTCCTGTAGCTTCAATAGGTAAATGGACGCCGTGCGACCGCAAAAAACGTTCTCCTATTGATTCCCCAAGTTCAGCTAAATCGATTTCTTCTCGCTCTACCTGTTCGAGTGCAGCAAATCGATTCAATTCGAGCATAGGTTCAATCAAATCATTTCGCATTTGACGCGACTCCGTTAAAATATGGTCAATCGCTTCGGCACGTACACTCTCATCTTCTTGTCCCCATCGTTGTAATAACTTCGCATAGCCCTCGATGACGGTCAACGGTGTCTTGAGTTCATGTGAAACATCGGCGACGAAACGACGTTGTTGCTCCATCGTCCCTTCGACTCGCTCAATCATATGATTAAATCCGTCCGAAAGAGTCGTCACTTCATCTTTTCGGTCAGCCACTTCGATTGTCTCTAACTTACCGGACTCCGTGATCCGTTCCATCGTTTCTGTCAATCGGCGTAACGGTGACAGACCTTGACGTAAAATCCACCACGTCCCGAGGAACGTCAAGAGAACAGCAAAGAAGAACATGACGAGAAAAATGGTTGCGAGCGCTTGAATCGTATTGCTCACATCTCGATCCTGAAAGCCGAACGCTAGTCCATCCGTCGTCGCGACCACAAACCAATCATCGATGAGGGCCGGTTCCCCGTAATTGATGGGAAACGTCGTTCCGTCTGGCACTTCTCCCCCGATGATTCCCCATTCGCCGTTTTCTTGACGTTCTAACACGACACTGTCCTCATGAAGCGACAATACCGCATCGCTATTCCGGACATCTTCTTCCAAGAGATTCAACGCCTGCAGTAACACGTCAAAACGCGAATCGACAATTTCCTGCCTGGCGACGAACCAGGTCACGCCAAAGGAGACGAGAAGAAGCAACAACATGAACCCTGTCATCGCCCACGCAATCTTTGTTCGTAGCATCGGTCACTCACCACGCTTCAACATATAGCCGACACCGCGAACCGTTTGAATCCAAGAGCCGGTCAGTTTTTTCCTTACGTATCGGACATACACGTCCACGACATTCGTATCCCCATAGTAGTCGAATCCCCACACGTGTTCGACGAGTTGGTCACGCGTCAAAACACGCTCCGGATTCTCTAAAAAGAAAACCAACAAGTCAAACTCACGTCGAGTCAAATCTACTTTCTTTCCGTCACAATATACTTCATGACGATTCACGTCGACAGTCAATGTTTCGTACGTCAACACCTGTTCGGAATGGTCCTGACGAACAAGCTGGCGCATTCGTAAAAATGCCCGAATTCGTGCGAGCACCTCTTCTATTTCAAATGGTTTCGTGATGTAATCATCTGCGCCAAGATCAAGACCACTCACTTTGTCGTATCGATCGCCACGGGCCGTCACCATCAGAACCGGTAACAAAGGTCGCTCTTCTTTCAGACGACGGACCACCTCGAGTCCACTCATTTGAGGTAACATCACGTCCAGCAACACGAGGTCGACATCATCAGCGAGAGCTCGTTCCAAACCGGTACGACCATCTGTCGCCACCATGACCGCATACCCCGCATGCTTCAATTCCAACTCCAGTAATCGCGCAATCTTCGAATCATCTTCTACGACGAGAATCGTCTGCATCCTGCTCACTCCTTTGAAAAAACGCCGAGCAGTTCGCTCGACGTATTGTTATTCATTTCCCGAATTCAATCCGCAAAAAACAGACGAACGCCTTCTGGAACGGCTTGCTCGATTCGTCTTTCTAAATCATCTTCCCATTCATCCCACTTCGTATCGACTTGTTCCATCTGCTGTTCGACTTCCAGCGCCGCTAGCGATAGTTGCGACAGGCTGGATTGTCCAGGTGAAGTGAAGAACAAAAATCCGGCAAGCCCGATTCCCATAAGTCCGATCGCCAATAAAGTTGTTCCAATGGTTTTCATTACACGTTTCATACACGCATCCCTCCTACCTCAAATCATACGACAGGAAAACGAGAAATCGTGGTGTACTTCATTAGAATTTCATGAGAAAAGGCGCTACTCATGTAGCACCTTATTCTTCGAGCACGGACTTCGCAATCGGTGCCCAATACGTCCCTTCCATCTCAGAAACGGTCGTCAACGTTTCACGGTACGCCGGGTCATTCGCTTTTTTCTCGGCAATCCCTTTCATCCAAAGGACATCTGCCTTGTAACCGGATTCTGGATACGACTCGAGATAAGCCGCATAGTCCGCAATGTCCGCTTGTCCCAATTTATTGTCGACAAGAAGTCGATAAAACCCAACTGCTTGTTCTTGTCCGACTTTCGCTTTTCCACCTAATAGGCGGTCGGCTTTTTCATACTGTTTATCTTGAACAAGTGCTTCTACCTCAGCCAGCGGTACAACATCCGTTGATGTGTCCGGTGCCTCTTCGGTTGATTTCTTTGGCTTCTGTTCGTCCGAATCTTGAAGTTTCTCATTCTCTTCTTCGAGTCGGGCGACTTCTGCCTCGAGCTCTTCAAGGCGTTCTGCGAGTGCTTCTTCTTCCGTTACGGTCTCGACAACGACTTCATCCGGCTCGTCCGGCGTGACGCCGGGCGGTTCGGCATCCGGCCAAAATATGAGCGCTCCAGCCGCAAGACCAACGACGAGCGGAAGTCCAAGCCATTTCTTATCGAGCTTGAACGCCTGTCGCCACTCGGCTAAATCAGAATGTTGGATGACAGCCGACGAGAACGAACGAAAGCGGCGCTTGGCCGCTTTTCTTCCGTTCGCCTTCACTTCTAGCGCAAGACCTAGTCGATGGAAAGCAGCAGGCACTTTCATCCCGAGGAGCGGCACGATTCGTTCGCTCGCTTCTTCATAATAGCCATGGTCGAGGAGCGTCGTGATGACACCAAACTCACTGGCGACAAGACGGAAAGAAGGATCGTATTCCCCTTTACGAGCCAACCATTCTGTCATATCGAACAATGGAAGTTCGGATAGCTCTCGTTCTGCTAGTGTCCGAATATCCATTGACTCAGCCTCGTTCAGGGTAAAGCGGGAACTTCGCTGTTAACGATCGCACGTCTTGAAGTGCTTCCGCGATTACCGCCTCGTCTTCATGTTGTTTCAGCACACGCCCGATGAGACGTGCCACTTCTTTCATATCCGCTTCTTTGAAGCCACGAGTCGTCATCGCAGCCGTTCCAAGACGGATTCCGCTTGTGACAAACGGTGATGCCGGGTCGAAAGGAATCGTGTTTTTATTGACCGTGATTCCTGCTGCATCCAATGCATGCTCAGCTGCTTTACCTGTGATGTCGATTCCTCGAAGATCGACAAGCAAGAGGTGATTGTCCGTTCCGCCCGATACGATTCGGAGCCCCTCTTCTTCAAGGCCTGCCGCAAGTGCTTGTGCATTCGCAATGACTTGACGTTGGTAATCTTTGAATTCCGGTTGGAGTGCCTCACCGAACGCGACCGCTTTTGCCGCGATGACGTGCATGAGCGGTCCTCCTTGAATCCCTGGGAAAATCGACTTATCGATCGCTTTGGCGAACTCTTCTTTACAAAGAATCATCCCTCCACGTGGTCCACGGAGCGTCTTGTGCGTCGTCGTCGTGACGAAATGCGCATGTTCGACCGGGTTCGGATGCAGACCTGCTGCCACGAGTCCAGCAATGTGCGCCATATCGACCATAAGATAAGCATCGACACTGTCCGCGATCTCACGGAACTTCGCGAAGTCGATTGTACGTGGGTATGCCGACGCTCCCGCAACGATCAATTTTGGCTTATGTTCCTTCGCAAGTGCAGCGACGACGTCGTAATCGATGTGTTCTGTCTCTTTGTCTACACCATATTCGACGAAGTTATATTGCACACCTGAGAAGTTGACCGGGCTACCGTGCGTCAAGTGACCACCATGAGACAAGTTCATTCCGAGAACCGTATCTCCTGCTTCAAGCACCGTGAAGTAGACCGCCATGTTCGCTTGTGCACCCGAGTGTGGTTGTACGTTTGCATGTTCTGCACCGAACAATTCTTTCGCACGGTCACGCGCCAAGTTCTCAGCGACGTCGACAAACTCACAGCCACCGTAATAACGGCGTCCCGGATATCCTTCGGCATATTTGTTCGTCAATACGCCTCCTTGCGCTTCCATGACCGCTTCTGAAACAAAGTTTTCTGAAGCGATGAGTTCGATGTTGTCGCGCTGACGACCGAGCTCGTGTTGCATTGCCTCAAATAATTCCGCATCCTGCACTTTCAACTTCGTCGTGTTTACCATGTGAAGACCCCCTCTAAATGTCTAAAAATCAACACCCCCATCGTACCACACGCTTGTTTTTTTGGGTATCGCAATAATCTGATGAAAAGTTGGGTATCATTAATAAGAATGTAACTGTGAGGAGGCCACTTATGATTGAGACAAAAGAACTGACGATCACACCGTTCGAACGGACACGAACGGTCCGGATCTACACACCTGCCGACTATGAGACGTCCGAAAAACGATATCCGGTCCTCTACATGCACGACGGACAAAACTGTTTTGCTGACGAGGATGCGAGCTACAACATGAGCTGGCGCGTCGGTGAATATTTAGACGCCTCGAAGCGTGACTTGATTGTCGTCGCCCTCGATAGTGCACCAGGCGAACAACGACTCGATGAGTATGGACCGTGGGAAAACCCTTATATCGGTGAAAGTTTGCTCGGAAGTGACATCGTGCTCGGCGGGCAGGGTTCGGCGTATATCGAATACATCGCGCAGGAATTGAAACCTCAAATCGATGCTGACTATCGGACGATTCCGGAAGAAACAGCGATGATGGGAAGTTCGATGGGTGGGCTCATCTCGATATATGCAGCCTGTGTATATCCAGACGTCTTCAAGCGTGTCGCTTCCCTGTCCTCTGCATTTTGGTTCAACCAAACCGAGCTGGAACAATTGATTGAAGCGAGCGATTTGAAGGGCGTCGAGCGTCTTTACTTGGACGTCGGCGCAAAAGAAGTCGAGGAACCGATCGAAAATGGACCGACGAACGAGATGTATCGTGAGTCGAGCGAACGCGTGTACAACTTGTTAAAAGACAAGGTCGAACACATCCGATTCGAAGTGATTGAAGAAGGAGTTCACAACGAGCTCGCCTGGCGTGAGCGTTTCCCGATGGTCATCTCCTATCTTTTTGGAGAAGATTTATAATTTGAACAAAAAAGCATCGCATTCGGTCGAAAAACCTAAATGCGATGCTTTCTTCATTTATTTGGATACTGAGCCCGTGGCCCACCAATCAGTTTCGGTCTCGTGACTGCGAACGTGACGTACGCCTCTCCGAGATGCTTCGATGATAACCGAACCGGTAGCGCGACCGGTTTCAAATGCATCCCAATCAATGTCGAGCCGATATCAATCCCGGCATCTGCTTGAATCGATTCGACGACACATGGCTCCTCGAAGTTCGCATACGCCTTCTCCGACATCGCTCCGCCCGCGGACCGGATCGGGACGACCGTCACTTCTGTGAGACCGAACTGTTTGAGTGTCCGGCGCTCAACGGTGAGGGCACGGTTGATATGCTCACACCCTTGAAACGCCAAATGGACACCTGTCTTCTTTCTAAATTCAAGGAACACTTCCATCAATTCGCTTGCGACATCAATGGAACCTGCCTTCCCAATCGTTTTCCCGAGCACTTCACTCGTCGAGCATCCGATGACGAGAATGCGCTCATCATTCAAAGGGAACCGTTCGTGAAGCTCCGTCAAAAATCTGAGAAGTTCCGTCTTCATTTGACTCACTTCGATTCGTAAGCACTCATCTTGTCGACACGGTTTGAATGGCGTCCGCCTTCAAAGTCAGTATCGAGCCACGTCGTCACCAAGTCGAGTGCAAGACCAGGTCCGATGACACGCTCGCCCATCGTCATGATGTTCGAATCGTTATGCTGACGTGTCGCTTTTGCACTGAATGAATCATGGACGAGTGCCGCACGAATCCCTTTGACTTTGTTCGCCGCAATCCCGATTCCGATTCCCGTACCGCAAATCAAAATCCCACGATCGAATTCACCTGCCGCTACCGCTTCTGCGACCGGGATGGCCACATCCGGGTAGTCAATCGAGTCCGCTGAGTTCGTCCCGAAATCTTTATACTCATGTCCGAGTTCCTCAAGCAAGGCTACGATTTCTTTCTTCAAGTTGAAGCCGCCATGATCAGCGCCAATTGCAATTTTCATTCGTTCATTCCCCCGTCTTCTTTGGTAGGCGTCTCGGTGGTTTCGTCACCTTTGACCCATCATTCGTTAATTTTAACACAAGTCGATTCACGAGTGGTTCGAGCTCGTTTCGCACCTGGCGATACACATTCATCGAACCGCCGAACGGATCGTTGATGTCCCGTTCGAGTCCCGTCACGAATTCATAGAGCGTGTACGTCCGCTCAGACAAATCCGGGTATGTATCCCGAATTTGTTCACGGTGTGCGCGTGTCATCGTCAAGATGATATCCGCCCAATTCCCTAACACTTCATCGAACGTCTGGGTGACATGATCGAGCTCAATCCCACGTTCTCTGAGAACTTGCAGTGCGTTTTCTGAAGCATCGAATCCTTGCATCGTCCGTAGACCAGCTGAGCGAATATCAAACTCATCCCCGGTCATCTTCGAACGGAGCAAGGCCATCGCCATCGGGCTTCGGCACGTGTTGCCACTACATATGAATAATACGCGTTTCATTGACATCGCGTGTCCTCCTCTATGTCTTTAGGCATCTTTCGTCGGGTGCACAATCTTTCCGCCCGCTGCTTTGTATAAACGGTTATAGACGGCAAGTGCGACTCCGACCGGTTCAATCGTGTTCACATAAATCTCATCCACGTCTGTTTCATCAAATCGACGAAGCGCGTCGTATAAACGTTGCGCCGCCACTTCCATCGAGGTCCCAAGTGAATACGTGACCTCAGCCGGTGTCGGGTTCTCGTCGAAGACGAGTGCACCGATTCGCAACCCCGCTTGCTTCCGCTCCTCGATGACACGTTCTAAATCTTTGCGTGTGCCATCGACTAAAAAAACAGGTGCCGTTGGGGCATAGTGCGTGTACTTCATTCCCGGCGATCGTGGTGTGGCTTCATCGTTACTCAAATTGGCATCTAAGGCGACCGGTCCAATGACAGCTTCCATTTCTTCTCGCGTCACACCACCTGGTCGTAAAATCGTTACCGTGTCCCCCGTACAATCCACAACGGTTGACTCGACTCCGATTCCGGTAGGACCCCCATCCACGATTCCTGCGATTCGTCCGTTCAAATCATCCGCGACATGTTGAGCAGTTGTCGGCGAAGGTCGTCCGGAACGATTCGCACTCGGAGCCGCAAGCCCTAACCCTGACTTACGAATTAACTCGAGTGCTGCCGGATGATTCGGCATCCGGAGTCCGATGGAATCGAGGCCTGCGGTCACGAGCGAAGAGGCTCGTCCGTTTGAAGGCAAGATGATCGTCAAAGCGCCTGGCCAAAACGCATCCATTAAGCGTTTGGCAACAGGAGGAATCGAATCGACAAACAAACTCGTTTGGTCGATTGAAGCGATATGGACGATGAGCGGGTTATCCGACGGACGACCTTTTGCCTCAAAAATCTTTCGAATTGCCACATCGTTCATGGCATCTCCAGCGAGACCATAGACGGTTTCTGTCGGCATGGCGATGATTTCACCCGCTTGAAGAAGACGTACCCCCTCTTCAATCTCATTCGAATTAATCCATTTCGTTTCCATACGCAATCCCTTCCCTTACGGCATAGACGATACGGTCCTTGCCGTTTATATCTTTTAAAATACCCGTTTCTGCTTCAGGATAACGTTCAGACAGTAATGATTTCACATCTTGTCCTTGGTTATACCCGATTTCAAACGCAATCAAATGCCAATCGGCACGTAAGACGCGCACCGATTCCAATATTAATTGCCGATACATGTCGAGCCCATCCTTCCCTCCGAAGAGCGCAAGGTGCGGTTCGTAGCCGACGACCGTCTCATCTAACAGCTCATCGGCCTCGATGTAAGGCGGATTTGAGACGAGAACGCGAATCGAGTGGTCCGCAATCGGTGCGAGCCCGTCTCCTTCATAAAACCGTACAGTTGCGCCAAGTGTGGCTGCATTTCGTTTAGCGACTTCAATCGCCTCACGCGAAATATCGACCGTCTGTACACGTACGCCGAGCTCGAGGCTCAAGGTAATCGCAATGGCCCCGCTTCCTGTCCCGACATCGACAATCTCATCATCCTTGATGTGACGAAGTTGCCCAAGTACCCAGTCGATCAACTCTTCCGTTTCTGGTCTCGGAATCAACACATCCCGGTTCACTTCAAACGAGCGCCCGTAAAACGGAGCATGTCCAATCACGTGTTGTACCGGTTCTCCGATCAATAAACGCTCGATTCCCGTCTCGAACCGTGTCGCTTCATCTGAAGACAATTCATCCGACAAACGAACGAGGAGACCGGTGCGATCGACTTGCAACACATGCATGAGCCACCATTCGGCAGCCGCACGGTCGCGCCCAGCTTCAACTAGTCGTTCTTCCGTCTGCTTAAGTAGCGCGGCAATCCGCATCATTCCGCTTCCTCCATGAGACGTGCCTGTTCGTCCATGATGAGTGCGTCGATAATGTCTTCGAGTTCACCTGCTAGGACACGGTCCAACTTCTGAAGGGTCAATCCAATCCGATGATCTGTGACACGACTTTGTGGGAAGTTGTATGTGCGGATCCGCTCGGAACGGTCACCTGTTCCGACAGCCGATTTTCGTTGCGCAGACAACTCTTCCATATGTTCGCTTTGCATTTTGTCATACAGGCGTGCTCGAAGGACCTTCATCGCCTTATCCTTGTTTTTATGCTGCGACTTCTCATCTTGACATGATACGACGAGCCCTGAAGGAATGTGTGTCAAACGGACAGCTGATTGCGTCGTGTTGACCGATTGTCCCCCTGGACCAGATGAAGTGAACGTATCAACTCGTACATCTTTCATATCGATATGCACTTCGACATCCTCTGCTTCCGGAAGAACGGCAACCGTTGCTGTGGACGTATGAATTCGTCCGCCCGATTCAGTCGACGGGACTCGCTGCACACGATGGGCTCCGTTCTCAAACTTGAGCTTTGAATAGGCACCTGCCCCGTTGATCATGAACGTGACTTCTTTAAATCCACCGAGTTCGGTATAGTTCGCGTCAATGAGTTCCACTTTCCAATTTTGACGTTCAGCGAATCGCGTATACATCTTATATAAATCTCCTGCAAAGAGTGCCGCTTCGTCTCCGCCTGCTGCTCCTCGGACTTCGACGATAACGTTCTTGTCATCGTTCGGGTCTTTTGGAAGCAATAAAATCCGCAGTTTCGCTTCTAGCTCTTTGACTTCTGGCTCGAGGAGGTTCATCTCTTCTTTTGCCAATTCACGCATGTCGGCGTCGAGCGTCCGGTCTTCAAGCATCGTCTTAGCTTCCTTGAAAGCTGTACTTGTTTCTTTATACTGACGATACATCTGTACCGTCTCTTCTAGTTGTGCCTGCTCTTTCGAATATTGTCTCAACTTCGTCGAGTCACTGAGCACCTCAGGATCGGCGAGCATTTCATTCAATTGCATGTAACGATCTTCTAATACACTTAAACGGTCAAACATGATGATCCGTCCTTTCTCCGTCAAATCAAACTCTATCTATTATAGCAAAAAAACGGACCGCCGAGGGCGGTCCGTCGATTCATCAGTCTACCACCGTATGGCGGACCGGATGTGGTTTGTTCGGTACATCATGACAATGTCGGCATCGTGGTTCGTAAGACTCGGAAGCCCCGACCAAGATGACCGGGTCCTCATACCGAGCAGGTTGCCCATCGATCAGACGTTGTGTCCGCGAAGCAGGCGCGCCGCATGACAAACAGATGGCCTGTAGTTTCGTCACGAACTCCGCGCGTGACAACAGTTCAGGCATCATCGTGAACGGTTCGCCTCGAAAGTCCATATCGAGCCCAGCGCAGATGACGCGTTTGTCTTCGTTCGCAAGTTGTTCGATGACGTCTACAATTCCTTCATCAAAAAATTGCACCTCGTCAATCGCGATAACCTGTGTTTCTTCACGAACGGCATCATACAAGTCTTGGCTTGATGCGATTGGCACGGCCACGACCGAGTTCCCTGTGTGTGAGACGACGTTCTCTTCATGATACCGGTCGTCGATTGCTGGTTTGAACACTTGGACCGGAATCTTTCCATAATGAGCACGGCGGACTCGGCGAATCAATTCCTCCGACTTCCCCGAAAACATACTCCCACAAATCACTTCAATCCAACCATATCGGTTCGTCACATGCATCATTGTTCTTCGCCCTCTCCATCGATAATCGCTTTCCGATTATACCTATCTTTCGAGTTGAGGAAAAGGGTTGACTTCTCCTAAATACTGATTGAAAGAACTCCGTCCTTTATTCATCAGCGTTCGCCTCTTTTTGTTCATCGATTAATTTCAATTTTCGCGCGAGCGGTCGAATCGTGAGACCGTGCAGTGTAACGGAAATGAAGACGAGACCGAGTGTGAGCGGCAACATTTGCTTCGCATCGTCAATCCCAAGATGCGCGACTTCTTCAGCAAAGAATCCCGCGACCGTCATCGCGACAATCCCGCGTGGGGCAATCCAACCAATGAACCCTCGTTCCGCTAGCGGCAAACCTCCACCGATGGTCGACAAGTAAATCGCAACTGGGCGAACCAAGAACAGGATGCCCGCAATCGTCAAGAGAAGCGGCCATTGGAAAATATTCAACAGCTCTGCCCGAGACAGGGAAGCCGTCAACAAGATGAAGACAGACGAGATGAGCAAGATTGAAATATCCTCTTTGAATGACTGCAGTTCTTCGATGATTTCTTCATCCCGATGCTTCGTATTGGCCATCGTCATCCCCATCGCCGTCACGGCGAGCAGCCCGACTTCATGCATCATGAGCTCGCTGAGTGAGAATAAAATGAGGACGGCCGTCAACGTGACCGAAGCACGGAGATAGCGAGGTACTTTTTCTGCCACAAACCATCCCATCAAGAGATGGCCGAACAAGTAACCGAGTCCGATTCCTACGATACAAGCACCTGCGAAGAGGAGTTGCATCCATAAATCCATACCTTCATAAACGATATATCCGAGTCGAACGACGAAGAGTCCGAGTAATGCTCCGACAGGATCGACAATGATGCCTTCCCACTTCAAAATCGCTCCGACCCGATCTTTCAAATGTGCCTGACGCAACAACGGAATGACGACAGTCGGACCCGTCACGACGAAGAGCGCCCCCATCGTCCAGGCGACGACCCAATGTAACCCTCCTACATATTGAATGAGTAGCGACATCCCGACAAATGAGAGCGCGACTCCAATCGTTACAATCCGGACGATCGACCTCCGGAACTGATTGATTTCGCTAAAGTGAAGCCCAAGACTTCCTTCGAATAAGATGATGGCGACCGCAAACGAAATGATCGGACTATATAAATCCCCTAATAATTCACGCGGATCGAACAGCCCGAGGATCGGACCCGCCAATACTCCAGCGAGCGTCATAATGATGATTGCCGGGATTTGATAACGCCATGCCAACCATTGAGACATGATGCCGACCCCGATCAACAAGCTAATACTAATGAGTATAAATTCCATAACGGCCCCCTCACGACATACTTTCGTCTCTTTACCCGTGTCGATGCAACAAAAAACCGCCAAGGGCAATCCCTAGGCGGTGAGCATACAACTTTACGATTAACGTTGGTATTTCTTGTTGAAGCGCTCGATACGACCATCTGCAGATGCGAATTTCTGGCGACCTGTGTAGAACGGGTGCGAATCAGAAGATACATCGACACGGATGAGTGGGTACTCGTTTCCATCTTCCATCGTGATTGTCTCGTTAGAGTAACGAGTTGAACCAGTGATGAATTTGAATTCTGTCGTCGAGTCCATGAATACGACTTTACGGTATTCTGGGTGGATTCCTTGTTTCATTGCTTTTCAACTCCTTCGGCCCTAAGTATTCTTTCAACCTAGAGAAAGTTCACTAGAATATAATATCACCCTACTATAGGTTTTACAAGTCTGTTTTCGTTTTTTTCACCGGTCGTCTTTTTTTCTTATCTGCCTCTAGCGCAGCAAAAAAGTCGAGGTTTGTTTTCGTCTCACGGACACGGCGTAAGAACTGTTCGACGAAGTCTGGAGACTCGTTCATCGTACGACGAATCGTCCAGAGCGAATCGAGTTCGTCCTTCCCGAGTAACAACTCTTCTTTCCGTGTTCCCGAGCGACGAATGTCGATTGCAGGGAAGATCCGGCGCTCTGCCAATTTCCGGTCCAGATGCAGTTCCATGTTCCCTGTTCCTTTGAACTCTTCATAGATGACGTCGTCCATTCGCGATCCGGTATCGACGAGCGCTGTCGCGAGGATAGTCAAGCTACCTCCATCCTCGATATTCCGTGCCGCTCCGAAGAACTTTTTCGGTTTGTGGAACGCCGCCGGGTCAATCCCCCCCGAGAGTGTCCGTCCGCTTGGTGGAACAGACAGGTTGTACGCACGCGTCAAGCGTGTGATGGAATCGAGTAGGATGACCACGTCTTTCTTATGTTCCACGAGACGCATCGCGCGTTCGAGAACGAGTTCTGAAATACGCGCATGGTTTTCCGGTGTCTCATCAAAAGTCGAGAACGCCACGTCCGCATCCGGTACAGAGCGTTGAATATCCGTCACTTCCTCTGGTCGTTCATCGATTAGAAGAATGATTAATTCGACGTTCGGATGATTCGTCGTGATCGAGTTGGCAATTTCTTTTAAAAGCGACGTTTTCCCCGCTTTTGGTGGTGCCACAATCAACCCGCGTTGGCCAAACCCGACTGGTGCGATCATATCCATGACACGAACCGAAAGATGGGTCGGCTCTGTCTCGAGCACCATCTGTTGTTCTGGATAAATCGGTGTCAATGCCGGGAAATAATCACGCGAACGCGTCGAGTCCGTCGACTCTCCGTTGACCGCTTCAACACTCAACAAACCTTGGAACCGTTCATTCTCTTTCGGTTTACGGACCTTTCCTGTGACAAGGTCCCCGTTTCGAAGATTAAAGCGACGAATTTGCGATGCAGCGATATAGATGTCTTCGGAAGATTGAGAATAGTTGATTGGTCGGAGGAATCCAAATCCGCCATCATTTTGAGACTGAGGATTCGGTGGGATGATCTCTAAAATACCTTCGAGGAAATATAAATCTTTTGATTCAGCCTGTGATTTCAAAATACGGAACATGAGCTCACGCTTACGCGCTTCTCGAAAGTTCGGTACTTTGACTTCTTTGGCAATTTCATATAATTCTTTCAACGTCTTCGTTTCAAGCTCACGAAGTGTATAGTTCTTTGTCGGTTCTGTCTGTTGACTCATTCAAGTCACCTATCTTTCTACATTTCATTACAAGAAGCATTCAACTTGATTCATTTGTTCTGCCATCATCTAACCATATTTTGCCCGTGCCGTCACCGTGCAAAAATCACCTTTTGTTCAATCGTTTCCCTCTTGTACAAATCCTTACACAGTAAAAGATAGTTTTGTAACAAAATAAGTGCTATATCCACATATTGTTTCATTTTTGTTACAAGAAAACGCTTTTTTGACTTGCGATTGAAAAATGCTATCGGTCTTGCGCATGATATAGTTTATTTGCACAGGAAACCGGGTATATCCCGCAACTTGTGCTCTACCATTAAAAATTACTCGATTTGTCATATACGAATGTCTTGATTTTAAAAACGGAGGGATTTATACAATGTTAAAGCGTATCGCATCAATCGTCGTCGCTGCCACTGTCGCTTTCTCGGGTCTTATGTTCTCAACAGGTGAACAAGCAGAAGCCGCTACCGGTACATTTGCTTACTCGAAAGTAAACGGTTTGAACATCCGTACTGCCCCGTCACTTACATCATCGAAAGTCGTCGCGAAAATGGATAAAGGTCAACGCTATACATACCTTGGTAAATCCGGTTCGTTCTATAAAATCAACTACAAAGGCACACACCGTTATATCTCAGCTTCTTCAACGTACACATACTTGAAAGCGAACACGTCGACATCAACAACGGTTTCAACGTCATCTTCTAGCAAACGTTCGAAACTTGTCGCTGAATCGAAGAAATATCTCGGAACACCGTATCGCTATGGTGGAACAACAACTTCAGGGTTTGACTGCTCAGGATATACTGGACACGTGTACAAGAAAGCAATCGGAAAAACACTACCACGTTCTTCACGTCAGCAATACTCAAGCGCGAAGAAAATCTCGAAGTCATCGATCCAAGCAGGCGATCTCGTCTTCTTCTCACATTCAGGCGGAACGATTCAACACGTCGGAATGGCACTTAGCAAAACACAAATGATCAACTCAGAAACAGGCGGCGTGAAATACGCGAGCTTCACTTCTGGATACTGGGCACCACGCTATGTAGGCGCTGGATCATATCTCTAATACAATATCACGACTCGGTTCATCGGAACCGAGTCGTTTTTATTTGTTCACATGTTCCATTACATGACGAGAGTCTTTCAAAACAGAAAACGTTCCATCCGTTTCTATGATTACTGCTTCGACTTGTCCTAGAGGAGTGCCACTTGATCGAATCGCTTGAATGACCTCGATCTCTAAAATTCGTTCTTTTTGTAGATGTTCTCTCAAATAATCTCCTTTATAAAACAGTAGAGTTGGTTCTGATTTAATTATTTGATTCACAATGGAGAATCGCTTAGATAGTTTCGCTAATATATATTGTAAGACAATTAGTGTACCGAACGCAGTCAGTCCAGCCAATAAAGAGGTTTGTTGACTAGTCAAGGTCGTTGCCAAAATAGAACCAAGTGCAACCGTCACAATAAAATCAAATGCATTCATTTTTGCCAATGTACGCTTACCAGAAACACGCAACATGAGAATGATAGAAATATATGCTCCAATCCCTGTTAAAATAATCCGAATCATCGTTGATAGTTCCTGCATCAAACTCCTCCCTTATTTTTGCTTCAATGCCCCTCTCGCGTTCGTTGCCGCAAAGACGATCATGAGTACACTCATCGTACCCGCGACTGCGAGCCCTGCAGATAAGGCACCCCAGTCAATCTCCGGCTGAGTCAGAACCGCTCGCATCCCTTCGAAAATATACGTGGTTGGATTGAACGTCGCCGCCACTTTCAACCATTCGGCTTCAATCAATTCTTTCGGAACGAACGTCGTCGACAGGAAAATTAAAGGAAAGAACAACAACGTCCCTGCCTGTGCCGCTTGTGCATTTCGTGTTTTCAAGGCGACGCCCACTGAATATCCTGCGAAACCAAGTCCAAATCCGATTGCGAGTAATACTGTGAAAAAGAATCCAGCGGCACCGACAGGAATCGTGAGACCGAGGAGAAACGCGACAGCAAAAATAAGTAGCGTTTGGACGAGTAATTGCAACATCCCCGCAATCATCGGTCCGAGCACAATCGCCGTACGGGTCGCCGGTGTCAACAAGAGCCGTGCGAAATAGCCACTCTCAATATCTCGGACAAGCGCCTGACCCGTGCCTCCCGCTCCCCCGACTGCACCTGAAACAATGGATACGGGTAAGATGAAATTCAAATAGTCGCTCCCTTCGAACTGAGGCAACGAGGCCACGCTCGACAAGCCGCTCGTATACACGAGTAAAAAGAATACAGAAATGATCAAGTTCGGGATGAATGAAAACGGATTTCGAATAGTCGTCAGCAAACTCCGTTTCGTGAATAGCCATGTCTCAGTCCACACGGATCTCGCCTCCTTCATACGATTCGCCTGTCACTTTCAAGAATACATCATCGAGCGATGGTTGCTTGACAGTCAATCGTTCAGGCTGCAACCCTTGTTCATCCAAGGAACGAACAATCTCAGTCAACGTCATGTCACGTAACTCAAACGATACATGTGTGCCATTCGAAGATGTATGAAATCGCGTCGCGGCAAGGGTCGCTTCAGATTCTGTAGCGAAGTCCATCGAAATCGTCTCTCCACCGACGAGCTGTTTCAATTCCTCGGCCGTTCCTTCACTCACAATCTTCCCGTGATTGATGATTGCAATCCGGTCAGCCAACTCATCTGCCTCCTCTAAGTATTGGGTCGTTAAAAAAATCGTCGTCCCGAATTCCTCGTTCAATCGGCGTACTTCATTCCAAATTTCGATTCGGCTCGCCGGATCGAGTCCGGTCGTCGGTTCGTCTAAAAACAAGACCGTCGGACGATGGACGAGTGTGAGAGCCAAGTCGAGACGTCGTCGCATCCCACCGGAATAGGTACCACTCCGGCGATCGGCCGCATCCGTCAGTGAAACGACTTCGAGTAACTCATCGGCTCGACGTTGCGCCTCTTCATTCGACATCTTAAACAAACGCCCTTGTAAGACAAGGAGCTCTCGTCCCGTCAACACTTTATCGATTCCTGTTTCTTGTAAGGCAACTCCAATCGATAATCGGACATCTTTTTCTTGTTTAACGACATCGAATCCATTGACTCGTGCCGCTCCAGATGTCGGTCTCACGAGTGTCGTCAACATTTGCACCGTCGTCGATTTACCCGCACCGTTCGGACCTAAAAACGCAAAGATTTCTCCTTCTTTCACGAAAAATGACACGTCATCGACAGCTGGAACATCCTTGAATGTTTTGACGAGTCCTTCAACCTGAATCATCACACCCACCTCCTGACTATCCATTCCCGTTTTCTGACGCTTTCACCACAAAAAAGTCGTGGACGTTTTCACATCCACGACTTCTGATTATTCTGGTTTCATGACCATTTTTGGTTTTTTCTTAAGTGAGTGGTTCCCTTCGACGAAACGAACGGTACCGGACTTGGCACGCATGACGACCGAATGGGTCTGTCCGCCTTGTGACGTGAATTGGACTCCACGTAACAGCTCACCATCTGTGACGCCGGTCGCCGCAAAGATACAATCTTCACCTTTCACCAAATCATTGAGGAGGAGGATTCGATCCGTATCTTCGATTCCCATGTCATGGCAACGTTGTTTCTGCGCTTCATCTTCCGGGAGCAAACGCCCTTGGAAGTCTCCACCTAAACACTTCATTGCGACTGCAGCGATGACACCTTCTGGCGCCCCGCCTGAACCGAGCAACAAATCGACACCCGTTTTCGGGAAAGCGGTGTTGATGGCCGCGGCGACGTCCCCGTCCGGAATCAATTTGATTCGCGCACCGGTCGCGCGGACACGTTGAATGGTTTCTTCGTGACGGTCCCGATGTAAAATCGTGACGACGACATCTTCCACGTTTTTCTTCTTCGCTTTCGCCACGATTTCAATGTTCTCTTCAATCGAGTTGTCGAGACTGACGAGACCTGCCGCTTCCGGTCCGACGGCAATTTTATCCATGTACATGTCTGGAGCATGAAGGAGATCGCCTGCATCCGCGACCGCGAGAACCGCAAGTGCTCCCCACGTTCCGGTCGCTACGATGTTTGTCCCTTCTAACGGATCGACGGCGACATCGAGACGAGAACCGTAGCCATTTCCGACTTTTTCTCCGATGTATAGCATCGGGGCCTCATCCATCTCCCCTTCACCGATGACGACAATCCCTTTCATCGGAATCGTGTCAAATACGTCGCGCATGGCCGTCGTTGCCGCATCATCCGCTTCGACTTTCAATCCTCGTCCCATCCAACGGGCTGAAGCAAGTGCCGCCGCTTCTGTCACCCGAACCAGTTCCATCGATAAACTTCGTTCCACCCGAAATCTCCCCTTTATACCTCGGTTTGTTCCTCCACCCAAACGAGCGCACCGAGTTGTTTTAATTTGCCGACAAAGTCGACATACGAATCATTCAGTCGTTCCGCATGTAGTAGCGTCGATTCACCAGAAGCTTGGAGCGCTGACAGTACCAGGGCCGCAGCACTCCGTGCATCGGTGCATTCCATCTCTGCGTTCGCCAGCTTATTACCGCCACGAATCACAGCCGATGCATCCTCCAGTGTAATTTGCGCATTCATCCGTCGCATCTCGGCGATGTGGCGGAATCGTTGCGCATACAATTTATCGGTGACAACACTCGTTCCGTCAGCTTTTAATAAGGCTGCCGTCATCACCGGTTGCAAGTCGCTCGGATACCCCGAGTAATGGAACACCCGAATATCTGTTGGCATGAATTGGTTCGCCGTCACGGTAATTGACTCCTCACCGACCTCGACGTCCGCTCCGAAATCCAACAGTTTTTGAATGACCCCTTCGAGATGTGTCGGAATGACCGGTTGGACGGTCACACGACCGGACACTGCACCGAACATCATGAACGTTCCGGCTTCGAGACGATCTGGAATGAGTGTGTGCGTACAACCGTGGAGGCGTTCCACCCCTTTAATTCGAATCTCATCCGTTCCTGCCCCACTCACATGTGCACCCATCGATGTGAGCATGGTCGCCACATCGACGACTTCCGGATCGCAAGCCGCGTTTTCGATGACCGTCGTCCCTGTCGCTAGAACAGCCGCAAGCATTGCACTCACGGTTGCCCCAAACGACCGCAAGTCCAAGTAAATTCGATTCCCAACAAGTTCATCGACCCGGACATGATAGAGACCTGATTCATTCTCAACATGAATGCCGAGACGTTCCAACGCTTTCAAATGTAAGTCAATCGGCCGTGGACCAATCGCATATCCTCCAGGTAACCCAACCGCCCCTTTTCCAAAGCGAGCCGCGAAGACCCCGAGTAAATAGACAGCGGCACGGACTTTGCGCGTCTCAGAACCGAGGAGAGGCATTGCGACTGCTTCATTCGAATGAATCGTCATTCGTTCGCCATCCCGCTCTACCCGAACCCCTAACTCTTTTAACAAATTGACCATCACTTCCACATCTTCAATCATCGGAACGTTTTCAATCGTCACCGACTCTTCCGTGAGAAGTGCAGCCACAAGGCAAGGGAGAGCGCTCTGTTTCGCTCCGCTAATCTCGACGGTTCCTTCTAGTTTTTGCTGCCCAACGATATGGAGAATTTCCACGCTGATCAAAACCTTTCTACGACGGACTTATTTGGATTGAGCGTTGTTCCAATCCGCTAAAAACTGCTCAATGCCTTTGTCTGTGAGCGGATGTTTCATCATTTGTTCGATAACTTTGTAAGGGACTGTGGCAATGTCAGCCCCAAGGAGTGCAGCTTTTGTCACGTGAACCGGATGACGCACAGATGCTGCGATAATTTCTGTCTCGATGCCATGGATTGCGAAGATGTTCGCAATAGTCTCAACTAAATCAAGCCCATCTTGTCCGATGTCATCCAAGCGTCCGATGAATGGAGAAACGTATGATGCCCCGGCACGTGCCGCAAGTAACGCTTGGTTAGCGTTAAAGATGAGCGTGACGTTTGTCTTGATTCCAAGCTCCTTGAACTGTTTTACCGCTTGCATCCCCGCTGGTGTCATCGGTACCTTTACCGTAATATTCGGCGCGATGGCGGCAAGTTCCTTTCCTTCTTCCACCATACCCGACGCATCGAGTGCAATAACTTCGGCGCTGACCGAGAGATCCCCGACGATCTCACAGATTTCACGAAGTCTTGTATGGAAATCGACACCTTCTTTGGCGACGAGCGATGGATTCGTCGTCACGCCTCCAATGACGCCCATTTGATGAGCTTTTTTAATGTCTTCCACATTTGCTGTGTCAATGAAAAAACGCATATGTGTCTCCTCCTTAATTTGTGATCGCTTACAATCTCTATTATGAGGAAAGTCATGTCGAATTGCTATACCCTTTACGTCAACGATGCGATTGCAAGCATCGATCCTACGACAAGGCCAATCCCAGCGAGCGTCCCGAAAAATGACCATTTCATAATTTTACTTTGCTTCACATAGTATGCTTGGTGTGGTCCTTCTTTCAAACGTTCCAATCCGTGGGTTTCAATCCAATTCGTTGCTGCCGTCTGCTCATCTGCCACAAGGTCGCCGGTGTAGACAAATGGAACGATTTCTTCCGGACGACTCAACCGTTCAAATCGCTCACGTCGTGTCGAGATATTCGCACCAATCCAATACAATTCTTTTGGTGTGTAAAATAGCGGAATTCCCTGCTCATGGAAAGATTTTATCCATTGATCAAAGGCAACCAGATCACGTTGATCGAACAAGATTTCCATGGCATCATCTTTTGTCATAATCGATAGCATCGGAGTGTACTCTACCGTAGGCCGACCAATCCGAACCGTCGGAGACGGCTGTGTCTTTCGGACAATCGCCGGGAAGAAGACGATTTGTCGAATCGCTGAGATTGGAAATGATTGCTCGACCGACTCGCCCGGTTCATGCCGATACGTCACACCCTCGATGCTCGTTGCGGTCATTTCGTATCTAGAGTGATTCCGTTCTTTCCAAAATAAACGACGGAACGTGTTCGTAAACCAATACACCCCAAACCCACCGATGGCGACTAAGACTAACAATGGAATAAGCCAAGGTACCAGATAATAATAAATTAAAATGAGTGGGGCGGCGGCTAATGCTAAAGAAAGACCAATCAACACGACTGCTCCATATACATAAAAGATTCGCCAAAACAATTCTGTCGGTCGCTCGTTATAAATCACAAAGACTCCCCCCTTTTTTTCACCATATATGTATACGTTCCCTAAATCATCAAAAAAAGGCTGACTCTTTTGTAGAGTCAGCCTTTCAGGACAGGATTAAGCTTGGTTGCTTGAACCAAACTCACGCATCTTGCCAGTAACGACGTTATAAATCGCTTCGATACCAGGTCCGATAATTTTACGTGGGTCATATACTTTTGCATCAGCAGCAACTTTCTCACGTACTGCACGAGTCCATTCTTGTTGGCACTCAGTGTTGACGTTGATTTTGCTGTGGCCGAGCTCGATTGCTTTTTTGATTTGGTGCTCAGGAATTCCTGATCCGCCGTGAAGAACGAGTGGTGTTTTAGTCGCTTCCGCGATTTCTTCCATCTCTTTGAATCCAAGTTTTGGCTCGCCTTGGTATTCACCGTGTACAGAACCGAGTGCTGCAGCAAGTGCATCCACTTTCGCTTCTTTTACAACACGTACACACTCATCGAGGTCAGCGTATTGTACGCCACCAACAACGCCGTCTTCTTCGCCGCCAACTGTACCGACTTCTGCCTCAACAGAAGCACCTTTAGCGTGCGCGTACTCGACAACTTGTTTCGTCATTTCGATGTTTTCATCGATTGGGTGGTGTGAACCGTCAATCATGACTGACGTGAAACCAGCGTCGATCGCTGCTTTACACTTATCGAATGAAGAACCGTGGTCAAGGTGGATTGCAACTGGAACAGTGATGTTGTAGTCGTGCATAAGACCTTCAACCATTTTGACAACTGTCGTGAAGCCACCCATGTACTTCGCTGCACCTTCTGATACACCGAGGATTACTGGTGATTTCTCGTCTTCCGCAGCGCGAAGAATCGCTTGCGTCCACTCGAGGTTGTTGATGTTGAATTGGCCGACTGCATACTTGCCTTCGAATGCTTTGTTAAGCATTTCTGTCATTGATACTAATGGCATAATGACATCCTCCTGTCTGTTCGCTATTATACACGTTTGGGAAAAGTTCCCCCGTGCAATTCGTTCCCATTATAACACACCGTAAAACATGTGCCTATGCTATTCGGGCATAGAAATGGCTTAGCGCAAGCGTTTACATATGTCATCTTGGTGACGAAACGTCAAATTTTCAAGACTTCTTTCACTTTTCCAATCATCCCATAAATATCAAACGGCTTCTCAAATTGTGCCGTGATCCCGAGACGACGCACTTCTTCAATCACCGTTTCTTCCCCAAATGCCGTCATGATCATGACGGGTGTGTCTAACTGTTTCTCGCGCATGCGACGTAATACTTCGTGTCCAAACATACGAGGCATATTCATATCGAGCAATACCAAATCATATTGCTCCCGCTCTAAAAATTCCCAGGCGCTGATGCCGTCTTGCGCCGTGTCCACGTCTACACCCATGTTCGTGAACACTTGCGCGAGCATCGTACGAATTCCGTCCTGGTCATCTGCTATTAACATCCGTGACATGCATGTCCCTTCTTTCATTCATCGTTTACCATATTCAAACAATTTAACCTTACCAAACTCATCTCTTTTTCGCGACGTCTATCTTTTGAAATCAAGGGAACGATGGCTCGGAATTCTCTTCTTCCTGTTCTTCCTTCAACTGTTCAGGTACGTCTAGCACATTCACCTGCTCGTAGTCGGTCACTTCCGCATCTTCTTCTTTCACAAATACTCGCAGATAGTTCCCTTCCGGTAACAACCCAGTGGTGGCAATAGACAGAGGACGTTTTTTTCCATCCTCGTCGTACCCGATGAGATCATAGCGATAACCCCCCGAGGTTTGCGTCGCCACTTCTGCACTTGGGACTTTGACATAATAGACATCGGCTAACAATCGATTGGGATCGACATAACGCCAACCTATTACTAATAGAATGCCAATCAATAGGATGGCAACGAGATTTCGTTTCATAAAAAATTCTCCCTCAATCTAAGAATCACTACTTATGAGGTATACCGTTATTCCGAATCGATGAAACCATGACACAAAAAAGGTTCATCCTATTTAGAATGAACCTTTCCTGCAATGCAGTGCATTACGATTCGACAGTCACAGGCACAACTGCGATTTCAATCTCCTTCTCTACTTCTTCACGTTCTTCTTTCAAACGCTCATCCGACCATTTGAAGACGTCGGCCATGCAACGAAGGACACCTTCTTTGTGTTGACGGACGAAATCGATATCAAAGAACATCGCTCCGGTCCGACGAATCAAGAAGTCGATGGCGCGTACGACCGATTCTTCTTCAATGCCATAAATCAATTGTGCATAGACGACCTCTGGCAAGTCATACGCGTTCGAGTCCATCCGCTCGATGACGCGATCGATATTCGATCCGTATAGACGGACGAGTTCTTCCGCGTGCCCCGCGTCGAGACCGTGATTTTGAAGTTCTTTCGTTTTCTTCTCGAGGAAGTCTTTAAACCCTTTCGATCCGCCGACGTGACCACCTGACATCGGCATATGCTTCGTCCGGCTTGCCAAGTAGACGACACCCTCTTCTTCTTTTAATAATTTCGCGACAAGGTCGACGACCGTTTCTGACATCTTCCGATACCCTGTCAATTTACCGCCGGCAATCGTGATCAAGCCGCTGTCTGACTGCCAAATTTCGTCCTTACGTGAAATTTCAGAAGGGTCTTTTCCTTCCTCATAAATCAACGGACGAATACCCGCCCAGCTTGATTCCACATCATCTGCTGTGACATGAACGTCTGGGAACATATAATGGATTGCATCCAAAATATAATCGCGGTCCTCTGTCGTCATGCGTGGATGCGCTTTGTTTTTATCAAAGAACGTATCCGTCGTTCCAACGTACGCTTTGTTTCCGCGTGGAATGGCAAAGACCATGCGCCCATCTGGTGTGTCGAAATAAATTGCCTGTTTGAGTGGGAATTTCGATTGATCGATGACAAGGTGAATTCCCTTCGTCAAACGAAGCTGTTTGCCTTTTTTCGAGTTGTCTTCTTCCCGTAACTCATCGACCCATGGACCAGTCGCATTAATGATTTTTTTCGCATAGACGTCATATGTCGACCCATCGATTTGGTCTTCGACGTGTACCCCCGCCACTTTGCCGTTCTCGTAAATCAACCCGGTCACTTTGGCATAGTTCATAAGAAGCGCGCCGTGATTCGCTGCCTCTTTCGCCACTTCGATTGTCAATCGTGCATCATCCGTCCGATACTCGACGTAGTATCCACCACCGACTAAGTCATCTTTTTTCACGAGCGGTGCTTTTTTGATGACTTCATTCGGTTTGAGCATCATGCGACGTTCTGCCCGTTTGACGCCTGCAAGGAAGTCATACACCATGAGTCCGATTGAAGTTGAGAAAGGACCAAACGTGCCTCCCTTGTGCATCGGTAATAGCATCTGTTCCGGTGTCGTGACATGTGGACCGTTCTCATACACGATGGCACGCTCTTTCCCGACTTCTGCGACGAGCGCCACTTCAAATTGTTTCAAATAGCGGAGTCCCCCGTGAACAAGTTTCGTCGAACGGCTTGACGTCCCGGCCGCAAAGTCTTGCATTTCAAGAACCGCTGTCTTCATCCCACGTGACGACGCATCGAGCGCAATCCCTGCTCCGGTTATCCCTCCACCGACAACAAGAACGTCATGACGTTCGCTTGTCAGTTGTTCGTATCGTTTCGCTCGTTCTTTCGCTGAGAAATTTCTGATTTCCATCTTATTCCCTCCTATAGTAAGTACGGTTCAATGAATAGAAAAAGAGACCACAACAAAAACAAGGCTTCCCCCTTCTGTTGTGGTCTCTCTATTGTCTCGAACCGAATATCAACTTTTCTCCTGTATTATACCCTATTCTTTTCAGTTCAATCATCTCTTACGCTTGCGCAATCTGTAATGTGTTCATTCACAAGCATCCGACTCGCATTTTTGAGTCGAGAAGCTTAGACTTCAAGGTATCATGTTGAAGGAGGATTTCAGATGAAACGTATGTTACAACCTTTTCAATTCAAAAATGGCGTCGAAGTACCGAACCGACTCGTCTTGGCTCCGATGACACATTACTCATCAGAACCAACGGGCGAAGTATCCGAGCATGAGCTCGCCTACTATCGGAAACGGGCGCAAAACGTCGGGCTTGCGATTACAGCATGCGCGTACGTGACAGAAGACGGGAAAGGTTTCCCGAACGCATTCGGGGTCAATGACGACAAATTCATCCCGGGTCTCCGTCAATTGGCGGAAAGTTTAAAAGCGGAAGGTGCAAAAGCCATCCTTCAAATTTTCCACGCTGGACGGATGTCACCACCTGAACTCGTCCCGAACGAACAACCTGTCAGTGCAAGTGCTGTCGCGCCTGTCCGAGAAGGCGCCGTCACACCACGTGCCCTCGAGACATCAGAGGTCGAAGCCATTATCGAGGCGTTCGGTGAAGCGACGCGTCGGGCCATCGAAGCCGGGTTTGATGGCGTCGAGATTCACGGAGCGAACACCTACTTGATTCAACAATTCTTCTCACCGCACTCAAATCGCCGTGAAGATCGCTTCGGCGGTGATGTTCATGGACGTTTGACGTTCCCACGCGAAGTCATTCGTCGTGTGAAAGAAGCAGCTGCAGATGCAGAAGACTTCTTAGTCGGCTATCGTTTCTCACCGGAAGAAATCGAAGAGCCAGGAATCACACTCGACGACACGGATGTGTTACTCGATATGATTTTAGAAGAGGGCGTCGATTATATTCACGCTTCTCTCTGGAACTTCAATACAGCTTCCATGCGTGACGAGAATGTCACGGAGCGTTCGATAGACCGCATCGCCAATCGAATCAATGGTGCCATCCCACTCATCGGAGTCGGGCAACTCCAACGTCCGGCCCAAGTGGAAGACGCACTCGACGTCGTCGATTTTGCCGCACTCGGTCGCGAACTGATCATCGATCCACAATGGCTGGAAAAAGTGGAATCGGACCGCGAAGACGAGATCGAGACAGAACTCGACTTGAACAAACAAGCCGAACTCGCTGTCCCAGCTCCGCTATGGAACGCCATCACGACACGTGCCGGTTGGTTCCCAATTAAAGATCAAGAAGTGAAATAAAAAAATGAACCTGCCGTTTATCACGGCGGGTTCATTTACTATTTCAACGTCAAGAGCTCACTCATCGTCACAAACGTGTACCCTTCACGTTTCAGCGCATCGAGAACTTTCGGCAACCCTTCAGCTGTGGACTCATGAATATCATGCATCAAGACAACAGCACTTGGATGGACATTGTCCATAATCAAGCGATACATTTGATCGGCATTACGGTGACTCCAATCAAGAGAATCGACCGTCCATAGTGCAAGGGTCTGCTCCTTTGTCTGAATGATCTGCTCAATCATTTCATTTTTAGCCCCGTATGGTGGACGAACCAATGATGGGCGTTGTCCCGTAAGCCTCTCAATTCGTTCATCAACCTGTTCGAGTTCCTCTTTGACTCCCTTCTCAGACAATTGTGTCAAATCCGGGTGATGTTCAGTATGATTTGCTAGCTCATGACCTGACAACGCTACTTGTCTCGCTACATCAGGATAGAATTCCATCTGACTCCCTAACATAAAGAACGTAGCACGCGCTTGGTATTTCTCAAGTGTCTCAAGAATGTGAGGTGTCACAATCGGATGGGGTCCATCATCGAACGTCAGTGCAACATATTTCCCATTGGGTTCAAGCGGCTTATTTGAGGGACTCATGATTGGAGAATCTTCTTGTGCAGTGGGCGTATCTAATTCGGATAACAAAAACGGCTCAACTTCCTTCATCGGAATATGAACTTCTACCACACCTGCCGCTCCCGCCGCCACTTCATACTCGTCAAATATGACATCTAGACCAGAGGACGTCAGTATCCACTTCGTCGATTTAGGGTGTTTAATCGCTTCACGTAACTGATCCTCAAATACGTATTCTTGATGTTGTAATTGTGTGATGACGCTATGCTTGAACCATTCTAATGCATGTTGGTCATCACGTAAGACATCATCCCATTCAACGAACGTTCCGTCCGAAAGGTTCATCCGAAATACGTCGACAGTGGTTTGACCATTCGCACCACCAGTGAATGCATAAGTATGAACGACTAGCGTGTATTCAGTCTGATTCGTTTGATATGTATCGGTCTGAATATTTAAGTGACCCGTTTGACCGTGACTAGGGGTGAGGTTGTGTTGAAATGCTTCTTTCTTTTCTAAAATGAATGCATCCAGCTCCTCGTTTAGCATTTCATAATCCGTTCTCGGAACAGAGATTGATGTCGTATATCTTTTCGCTTGTTCACTCTCTACCGTTAAGTGTAACCCGGGGTATTGTCCGGTAAAGGATGGTGTCGGAACTTTTTTAATCGTCGGGGCGGCTCCCGCGATGTAATACCATGTGCCCATCCCAATCAATAACATCACAATAACTAACATGTGTCGTTTCATTCTTATTCTCTCCTATTTAATTCAATCGATTCGATTGTAGCAAACTCTTCACGAATGAAATCGTCAATATGGCGACAAATATATACAAAATCATACAAAACAGGTACGTCGTCTTTAAATAGACGGCGTACCTGTTTTCATCCATTCTTCGCGTAACATGCCCATCCGAATCGAATCGTAGCGTTTCGCGTTCACGACACGCACTTGACGAATTCGACCTTCAAGCTGCATCCCTACTTTTTCAGCGACCCGCATCATTCGCTCGTTCCCTGACCATGTCGTCAATCCCACGCGGACGACCGGTAACGTTTCAAACAAATGTTTCGTCCATAGACGAAGGGCACGCGTCCCGACACCTCGATTCCAGCGGTCGGATTGATGCAAGATGATGCCCATCTCGAGCCACTCTCGTCCGGCATCTTCGAAATAATAGGAAACCGTGCCATATACCGTTCCACTGACCTCAATGACCCACATGTCTTCTTTTTTGATGAACGATCGCTCGATTTGCTGAAACTCTTCGTAAGACATTGACTTGTGTTCGAAGTAAGGCGCGTCCCACTGTTTCCATTCCGGTACCGCATCTCGATAAATCAATTCCCAGAGTCGTGATAGATCCTGTTCTTCAATCGGTCGAATGACCACTTCTTGATCTTGTCGCATGTTGTCTTCCTCTCTATAAATCGTCCTTACCTTATTCTTGTGTCCCGTTCGAATCTCCTTTTTTTCGTTTGCGCCAAATGAACGCAAGAATCAAGACAATCACACTTGCCATGACAGAAGCGATCGCGATTGGACTCGAATCGGTCATAAACAATTGTCCAATCGAGACAGAATAAGCAAGTCCGAACGACGTGACGAGTTTTGCCCCGAACGCGATACCCGCAAAGCGCAGAAACGGTACACGACTAAACCCCGCAGCGAGACAGATGACCTCGTCAGGTAAAATCGGAATGATAAATAAGACGAGCAAGACACCAAGACCGTATCGATCGACATATCGATCGTACGTCTTCAGTTTTTCTTCATCGACCCAACGAATCATGCGCCCTCGACCAAATCGGGCCAGTCCATACATGACAAAGATTCCAAGTGTCGTCGCAACGCTTCCGACCAAAGCGGCACGAAACGGTCCGAGCGCGACACTCCCAATCGGCACGCTGACCGCTTCCGGAACGGGTAACGCAATAGGTTGTAAAAAGCTAAATGCTGCAAACACCCAGACCGCCTGTCGTTCATATTGTTCTAGTAAACGATCCAATCCGTATGTGTCATAAAGGATGAGTCCGAATGAAACATAATAGACGAGAACGAAAATCAAGAAGAGAGAGAACGTGATCTTCCACATCTGCTTTAGGATGACGTTCGAGCCGTCCCGAATCGCCCGAAGTAACCCGACCGAGAGGGCGAGTAAAACAACACCTGTCCAGCCAAGTTGATACGGCAATAAAAGGGAAGGCAAGACGACGAACGGCAACAGACTGAGCGCGACAAGCCCTAATCCATATCCAAGATAAATCGAATGTCGTTCTTTCATGTGCCCTCACCCTCTCCCCGTTCTACTTCTAGTGTACCCACAAAGTGATAGGGATGTATCCTGCCGAAGGCGCTTTCCCTCTCATGCTTTTGACGTAGAAAAACCACGGTCCGCAATGGACCGTGGCTTTCAATCACTTATTCTCCAAGTGATGCTTGGATGAAGTCATGGAATAGACGTTGTGGACGTTCTGGACGCGAAATCAATTCTGGGTGGAACTGTGATGCCACGAACCATTTGTGTTCTGGAATCTCAATGATTTCTACGAGACGACCGTCTGGGCTCGTACCTGAGAACTTGAAGCCTTCTGCTTCAAACGCTTCACGGTATTCGTTGTTGAACTCATAACGGTGACGATGACGCTCGTATACGAGTTCTTGATCGTATGCCGCATGCGCTTTCGTCCCTTTTTCGAGTTTACATGGATAAAGTCCAAGACGAAGTGTGCCCCCAAGATCTTCGATATCTTTTTGCTCTGGAAGAAGGTCGATGATCGGATACGGTGTCGACGGATCGATTTCTGCAGTATGTGCGCCGTCCAACTTCAAGACGTTACGGGCAAACTCGACCGTCGCAAGTTGCATCCCGAGACAGATTCCGAAGAATGGGACGTTGTTTTCACGAGCAAAACGTGTCGCTTCAATCTTCCCTTCGATTCCACGCTCACCGAATCCACCTGGAACGAGGATTCCGTCCGCATCGCCGAGGATGTCTGAGACGTTTTCAGCCGTCACGTCTTCCGCGTTGACCCAGTCGATGTCGATATCCGCGTTGAACGCATAACCCGCATGTTTGAGTGCTTCCGCGACCGAGATATACGCATCACGCAATTCGACATATTTCCCGACGAGTGCGATTTTCACTTTCTTCTCAAGGTGTGTGACCGTGTGGACGAGTTCTTTCCAAGCCGTCATGTCAGCAGCCGGTGAATTGAAACCGAAGTAGTCGTTGACGAGTTGGTCCATTCCTTGTTTTTGAAGGTTGAGCGGTACTTCATAAAGTGTCGATGCGTCTTGCGCCTCGATGACCGCTTCTTTGCGCGTATCACAGAAGAGGGCGATTTTTTCACGCATGTCTTCTGGGATGTCATGCTCCGTACGAAGGACAATGATATCCGGTTGAATTCCGTAGCTGCGAAGCTCTTTGACACTGTGTTGTGTCGGTTTTGTCTTCATCTCACCTGCGGCACGAAGGTAAGGGACGAGTGTACAGTGGACGTACATGACGTTCTCTTTCCCGATGTCATTCTTCACTTGGCGAATCGCTTCGATGAACGGAAGGGACTCGATATCCCCAACTGTTCCACCAATCTCTGTGATGACGACATCGGCGTTCGTCTCGCGTCCTGCACGGAAGACACGGTCTTTGATTTCGTTCGTGATATGCGGAATGACCTGAACCGTCCCACCGTTATAGTCTCCACGACGCTCTTTCTTCAAGACAGTTGAATAAATGCGCCCTGATGTGACGTTCGCGTTTTGCGACAAGTTGATGTCGATAAAGCGCTCATAGTGTCCGAGGTCAAGGTCAGTCTCAGCGCCATCATCTGTGACGAATACTTCTCCGTGTTGATACGGGCTCATCGTACCTGGGTCAATGTTGATGTATGGGTCAAACTTCTGAATCGTGACGTTGAGTCCTCGATTTTTGAGTAGACGCGCGAGCGAAGCTGCCGTGATCCCTTTACCGAGCGAAGATACTACCCCGCCTGTTACGAAAATGTACTTTGTCATGTTTCTTTCTCCTCTCTTGAATACCAACCATCGGGAAACGAAAAAACAAAAAAAGCAAAAGTGCCCCCGAAAATGGAGGACACTTTTGCTGCATCGTTACGTGCTAAACTAGCCCATGACTAATTTACGCCAGAGACGATGCAGTCGTCAAGATATTATTTTTTCTTTTTTTCAAGTCGATGAACACGACTAAAAAAGAAAAAGAGACACGCCTAGCCGGGCGCGATGCCCGGCTTTTTTGCGGTCTCTTATAAATCATCCTCGTCTTCGATATCGAGGTCGTCGTCCAAGTCATCGTCCTTGAAATCGTCAAGGCCTTCTACTTTTTCTTCTTCGTCCTCATCATCAAATTCAGATGAATCATAGTCTTCAACTTTTGCGAATACATCCAAGTCATCCTCGATATCGACGATGCCTTCGTCTGCTTCTTCGAACTCTTCTTCGAATTCGTCAAGTTCACCACGTTGACGTGCTTCGATGACGAGATCCTCATCCGACTTATCGAATGGGTACCAAACACGAAGCGCCCAACGGTTTGCTCCTAAGTTGACGAACAACCCGTCGATGTTCAAATCGGTGTAAAGTTGTGCGATTTTTTCGAGCTCTTCCTCTTCACTCGCAAACGTATAGTTTTGCTTGATTTTTTCGCGAATCTCATCAAAAGAAACAGGCTGTTCGCCAGTTTCTTGGAGAAGTTCATAAACGAAATCAATCAACGATTTATTCATTAAAGGACACTCCTTTTCCGTCACTAGTTAAACATCACTCCTCATTATAAACAAAAGCGATATGAAAAAGCTAGGGAAAATTATGATTCATGTATTCTACTCGGACGAACTCGGAACCAGTACAGGCTGATCAATCCAATATTGAAAATCCACGTAAGTCCTAGAACACCGAACATCCATGCTTTTGGAATTTGAAACGATAATTCCTCGTTGACCGTCTGCCCAACGTACAAACCGTACCCTAACAATCCAATCATTAAGAAGGAGTACGCAACGACCATCCCAAACCGCTTCCACAGCTGCAAGAGCAAGGAAGCAAACTCCTTATTTTCCCCATATTGATCAAACAGATACGTATGGCTTACACTCGAGTACATCGTCTGCGTATACCCACTGACAAATAAGACAGGGATGAACGCAAGTGGCTCGATAAATCCTAGGAAAAAGATGAGGGAGGACACGAGTAACACGAGGTATGGGTGACGTGCGAAATCAAATATACGACTAAATAAAATCCAGCCGATGACGCCTACTAAAAATGGGACAAATACATAAAAAATGAGAACTTGAAACGAGTACAAGGCAAGACTGACAAAGACGGCACCAATTAACGTCCAACCACCGAACAATCCAATCACAAACGACAGCAATTGAACCTGACGGGTGCGACTCGCTCCAATAAAGTCTCGGACGCGCTTTTGGTACAATAACCATCCAACATAAACGAGCAAAATAATCATTAAGCCAAATACTTCGATATAGCCACGCGCCCCTTCTAAAAGACTGAGCAGACGACTAATCAATGTAAAAACGGTGACCGCGATGAAGGCACGGAGAAAAGAACGAGTTTCAAACTGCCAAGTCGCCGATTTTTGAAGCGGTAATTTCCGAACAAAAAGCCATGGTAGAATCAAACTGACCAAAAAGAGAGCGATGGCCAGATTGTATGACTGTGTCAATGCATAAGAGAATATCGCAATCCAACCGACTAACATCAGAACCAACGGCCAGGAGCTCCCTTTATCTTCTTTTGAATCTGGATCAGCAGCTGGTTTCAGTTCGTTTAATTGCGATAAAATCGTCGTCATAATCGACCCGACTCCAATTGATCCAACCCCGACTAAAAAGGCGCTCCATTCAATCGCACGCTCAAACGGGAGAACGAAACAAACGAGACCGACAACGAGTACGACCAAGGCGATTAAAAAGGTATCTTTAGAACCACGGCGTCCAATGACATAAACCCACAATAATAGACCGGACATACTGGCTACATAAAAAATCAAGAATGGAATGAGACGCCCGACACCTTCTTCGACTGCCATAATAGATAAAAATAAGATCTGCGGAAGAATTTGACTACTAAGAGCACTGACAATCGTCAATAGGACAACCATGTTTTTCATGGGACACACTCCTTACATTGAGATTGAATATTCTGTTCCTCAATCATCCTTTCCCAGATCCATTCGTCTGCGAACCTCTTTCATAACACATTTACTTCTCAGTTTCTTCACTCTTTTGCCGATATAGAAGAGAATGACATTTTAGATATGAAAGAGAAGGAGAAAAATATATGGCACTTTTTCGTAAAACACCATCCAATCACTTCGTCGCCACTACCGGCTTTCCTGAAATCCAGACAATCGCTAAACCAGCCGACTCAAGCTTGAATGGTCGCACTCACTACATGGGATACACGACCTCTCAAGTAAAACGACTGCAAGGTATGGCTCCACTCGTCGAGTCAGTACTTGACGATGTACTTGAAAACGTACTCGACCACTTAATGCTGCAACCGGAAATGGTACAGATTGCGAACGCATCATCCACAAGAGAACGATTAAAAAAGGTATTCGCCGATTATTTCCGCAGCCTACTAACAGGGAACATCGATGATAAATTCTTGGCAATGCGGAAACGAATGGGACAGACGCACCACCACTTCGCCGTGCCTGTCGTCTGGTTCTTGGCGACGTACTCGGCATTTAATACGTTGCTCATCCCAAAAGTGGTTGAAACGTATCAACACGATCCTGCCCTCTTAAGTGAGTCCCTCTTAGCGTTGTCACACGCGATGAATTTAGACGCACAAATCGTCACCGAACAATACGTCAACGCCCGCCTCGATGAAATCGAGTCTGCGAACCAAGCTCGTGCGTCCCTGTTGAGTGACGTGACACGCGTCAGCACAGAAGTGGCGACTACGATGGAACAAACCGGACACGCCATGTCTGAAACGAGCAATCGTGCTCACCAAGTCCTTGCGGAAACGGAGCAAACGGAAAAAATGAGTCGTCATTTGATGAAATTGACGCACACGAACGGAAATCAAATCGAACAGATGGAAGTAGAGTTCAAACAGTCGGCCACCTACGTCGATACTTCGCTCGATCGAATTACCGCCCTAAAAGAAGGTTCACAGGATATTGTCAGCATGACCAAGAGCATCGAACAAATTGCTAACCAAACGAACTTACTCGCCTTAAACGCTTCGATTGAAGCGGCTCGCGCAGGAGAACACGGAAAAGGGTTCGCCGTCGTCGCCACCGAGGTACGCACACTTGCGGAGAACGCAAAACAACTGAGCAGTCAAATCAACGCGCTCATTCATGAAAATGAGACGAACATCGCGGCCCTCCTCGAGCAAATGGGGCAAATGCATCGGACGAACGATGAAGCGATGCGCCAACTAAGCACCGTCAAAGCTGGTTTTTCGACCGTTCAAGAAGAAATGGGCCAATACGTTCTTTCTTTCGAACGAAACAAACAAGATCTCGGACAGATGGTCGAGACCATTTCATCGATCAACGAGACGACGCAAGGGTTATCTCACTTGACCTCTTCCCTTCTATCCACCTCTGAGATGCAGTAAACAAACAAGGCACGGTCCGCGGACCGTGCCTTCATGTATTATTGGACAACTGGTTCTGGTATCTCGATGGCCTTCAGCGAGCGATCGAGCAATTCGACGACATCGAACGTGCCGACGGTCTCATCGACTTCCTTCGCTTTTGTTCCATCAGATAACATCGTCAAACAGTACGGACATGCCGAACCGATAACAGTCGGTTTCGTCTCAAGTAACTGTTCTGTCCGAGCCACGTTGACACGTGTCCCGACTTTTTCTTCCTGCCACATGAGACCACCACCGGCTCCACAACACATACCGTTTTCACGGTTACGTGTCGCTTCGACGAGTTCGACACCCGGTATGCGTTCTAGGACGAATCGTGGTGCATCGTAAATGCCGTTATAACGACCAAGGTAACAAGAGTCGTGATAGACGACACGTTCGTTCACGTGAAGGTCTGGCTGAATCCGACCTGTGTCAAGTAACTCCGCGAGCAACTCCGTATGATGATACACCTTCACATCAGTCAAACCGAAGTCCGGATACTCATTTTTGAACGTATTGTACGCGTGCGGGTCGACCGTGACGATTTTCGTCACCCCATACTTCTCAAATAGTTTAATGTTCGCTTCGGCGAGTTCTTGGAACAGCAACTCGTTTCCGATTCGACGTGGTGTATCCCCTGAGTTTTTCTCTTCATTTCCGAGAATGGCGAATGAGACGCCTGCCTTGTTCAAGACGCTCGCAAAGCTCTGCGCGACTTTTTGGCTACGGCTATCGTAAGACCCCATCGCGCCGACCCAGAAGAGATACTCGAATTCCTCGCCTGCTTTTTTCTTCTCTTTCGCCGTCGGGATGACGAGCTCTGTATCCTTACGCCAGTTCTCGCGTTCTTTCCGGTTCATTCCCCACGGGTTTCCTTGACGCTCGATATTGGCGACCGTACGCTGTGCCTCAGGGTCCATCTTCCCTTCCATCATGACGAGGTAACGACGAAGGTCAATGATTTTATCGACGTGTTCGTTCATGACCGGACACTGGTCTTCACAGTTACGGCAAGTCGTACAAGCCCAAATTTCTTCTTCCGTGATGACGTTGCCGATCAACTCGTCTGCGACGAGCATATGACCGTCTTGCGCAGCTGCTGCGATTTCAGCACCTTGCGTGTTTTGGAACATGAGTGCAGGTGCCCACGGTGATTTTCTCGTGACCGCCGCGCCTTTCATATTCATATGGTCACGAAGTTTGACGATTAAGTCCATCGGCGACAACATCTTCCCAGTTCCTGTTGCCGGACAAACATTCGTACAACGCCCGCACTCGACACAGGCATACAAGTCGACGAGCTGCTTCTGGTTGAAGTCTTCAATCTTGTTGACCCCGAAGACAATCTCTTCATCCGACTCTTCCGCTTCTTCCATCGCTGAAAAATCAACAGGTGCCAAGCGACCGACTTTGTGCGTGCGACCGAGCCATACGTTGAGCGTTCCGGCAATCAAGTGTGCGTGTTTTCCTTGTGGGATGTAGACCATGAAGCTGAGCAAGAATAAAAGGTGCATCCACCAAAAGACGACGAATAAAGCGAAAGCGACAGAGCCCGGTACCCAAGCAAATGCTGAGCCGATGAGCGTCGCGACCGGTTCGCCCCACATTGGAAGCTCTTCTTTATAGACGAGGTAAAAACCGTTCCCGAACAATACGGAAACCATCAACCCGCCGATGAAGATGAGGGCAAGACCTGCTAAAAAGTTTCGTTTCAAGCGCACGAGCTTCTCGACGTAACGACGGTAGAATCCCCAAACGACCGCAACGAGAATCATGAGCATGACGATTTCTTGCATGAACGTAAAGATTGGATAAAGCGGACCGAGCGGGATATGCGGGAAACGTGTTCCCACCGCTAGTCCTTTCCAAATAAAATCAATCGCCCCGAATTGGACGAGGATGAAGCCATAAAACATCATGACGTGAATTGCGCCACTCTTCTTATCTTTCAACAATTTCTTTTGACCGAACACGTTGATCATGACCTGTTCGAGTCGTTCTTTGTTCGTTTGGCTCCATTCTGCCTTCTTCCCGAGCTTGATGAACGTATAACGCTGATGAACTAGCGTAGCAAATAAATATACACCATAGCCGAGGACGAGCAAGAATAGAATCCAGTTGACGATTAAAAATGTAGACATCCCCAAAACTCCCCCTTTTGAAAACGGATTCAATCTTGAATTCAGTATATCAAATGATGAATGAACAGTCATTCATTTTTGTGAAGTTCTCATCAGAAGTTTAGAAGATGTTTCAATATGAGCAATAATCCCCCATAGCTGCACACGGCCAATACGAACGTGCGGAAGTGCAAATTTCGGTCGGATGGCAGTTCAAACTTCACGATATTGAGAATCATCGCCCCGGCCACAAAGGCAAAACAGAGCGCTTCGACGTGCGCCGCCAAGTCAATCCAGCGTGAAAAGAACCCACCAAGTAAAATCCCACCACTCAACAAATAGCGTCCTTGTCGCATGTAACGTTCACCATAATGACGATTTAAGTCATGCCCGAGCGCTAAAAAGTGGACACCGAGCGCTGTCGCATAGAAACTTCTCGCAACGAACGTCACCGAGTCGGCTGTCACCACGTACGCCGAGAAGGTCATATAGGCCGTGAGGAGTGTCACCTGTAACCAATACGAAACGGCCCGGTCGACCGCCTCATCTTGAAAGTGAGGGGTACGAACGAACCGCATGGTGCCGTAAAACAACGTGAAACCGATGAGACTGACGATGTAGATTTCTGAAGGTAACGCCAAATTCAACCAATCGACACGAAGCGTGTCCTGGCGTTTGTTCAGGGACGGCAAAAGATACATGAAGAAGTACGTGATGGCGATGCCGCTCGAGAAAGAGAACCATTTTTTCGAAGGAACGGTCTCTTCCCGGAACAAATAGATGCCGAAGAAGTTAATCAGCGCCAAATAGATGATGATCCAGTTCGCCATCTCGTCCTCACCCTTTCAAGTCAATCCAAAACCGCTCGACGACTGTCCCGTCTTCTTCCGTATACGGTGTGTCCGCAATGCCACCATTGTTTAAAATGACTTGACGGGAAGCGATATTTGTCCGGTTACACGTGATGAGTGCCCGCTCGATTCCAAGTTCTTTCACTTTCTCAAGCGCAAGTTGCAGTTGGATTGTGGCGAGTCCACGCCCGCGTGCGCTCGGTTTCACCCCATACCCGACATGCCCGCCAATCTTCAAGAGCGATTCGTTCAGCTCATGACGAATGTTCGTCGCGCCAAGAAGCTCCTCCCCGTCCGTGAGCCAATACGTTGTGCTCGGGACCCAACCTTTCTCTATATGTTCACATAACTCCTTCTGACGTAACGTGTTGACATATGCCTCGAAGTCGGTCGTTTCACGGTCCACTGAAGTCGGGACGATTCGCTCATCACGTTCGTACCATTCTTGTAAAAATGCGAGAATCTGTTCTTTTTGTTCGACAGATGTTTTGATTAGTCTTAACATCACATTTCCCCCTTTAACCATTTCCATTCGCGTTCTCTGTTTGATTTCCTTGTTCCTTCATCTTAGAGAAGATACCTTCGAAATAAAATGGACGTTCTTGTCGAAGTGTGTCCCCTTTCAGGCATGAAAAAAAGTGCCATCCTGTTCAGATGACACTTTTGACATGCTTACTCTTCGAGTCCGAGCCGTTGTGGCATATGTGGCGCGAGTTGTCTCGCTTCTTCCAACCGACCTGCTTCGACGAGCGTATGGAAATGTAAAAACTGTTCATGCGATGCATCACTGATGGCTGCCAAATAATCGACGTACCGATCGTAGACCGCTTTGTCTTCTGACCGCGCCTCAATAAGTGCGATGTACAGGCGAACGGTGTCTTCCCCGTAAAGGAGCGGGAACTCATCGTTCAGTTGAAGCAATTTATCGATTGAATCGATATCGACTCCGTTTTCTTGGTCATAATGCATGATGACTTGTTCAGCATGGTCTTCAAGGCGACCGCGCCACTCTTCATACTCTTCTTCATTCGTTTCGAGCATCTCGAACCAGTCTTCGTTCAACATCTCTTCAATCTTATTTACGCGTTCTGTGAAGTTCATACGCTCTCTCCTCCTTCAAATGTCCATGTGACATGTACTTCGTATATACCCACGTTTTCTTCATTCATGGATAATTCATATACGAACGTACATGACTCTTCAGACACATCGAGTCGCGATGTCGTCGTCGCCATCGTCATCGACATATAGGCATTCTTATATAAGCTTTGCGTGAAGCGACCTTCGATGAAGGAATGGTTCATCTCGATCGGTCCTTTGCAGATGAGCGCCAATCGTTCCGGCGTGTACTTGATTGTCGTCGGGACCGTTCCGTCCTCTTGTTGTTGGTCAAACATTAAAATAAAGCCAGTCTTCAATGGATAGTATACGCCGTCAGCCGATAGTTCGATCGGCTCCGGAATGTCACTCATCCGAGTTGTTTGCTGGACACGCACGCGAAGTGGTTCAATCGCCATGCTCATCCCCCTTTCCGTCAACTCATCGTACCATATGTGGTAGGAGTCGTTCTATCGACGGTGCTTCGTTTTCACATAGACGAGATGGTCTACCCACTCATCATTCTCAAAAATAAATCCTTCTCTCGTGCACTCGTACGACATGCCGACACGCTCTGCGAGACGAACGGATGCCTCATTGTCGAGATTGATGTGTGCCTCGATCCGTTGAAAATTTAAGTCGTCAAAGGCGATGCGCATCGCTAAATCGACCGCCTCTGTGCCATATCCGTTTTGCCAATGTTGGTTATGGATGGTATACCCGACCCGACCCCAATGAAATCCATCTCGCGCCAATGTCGAGAAATCCACCATGCCGAGATGTATCCCATCTTCAAGCCGGAAAATCCCAAAGACATGCGCACGGTCTTCATGTGCGAGTGATTGGTGTGTGTCGACTAGCTGACCGAACCAAACGGACGTACAGTCGCTCATATCTAATTTTCCCGGGTCATATACATGTTGTGAAACGAGACGATTTGTAAAGCCGCTTAACCATGTGTCATAATCTCGTTTCTCTAACGGTCGTACGATGATTCGATTTGTTTTTCGATGATACGTAAATGGATTCAATCTCTCCTGTCTCCTCCCTATTACTTTTATACGGTCAGAAAAACTTCTTCCACTTTCCTTCCGAAATCACATCGATCTTCCCTTCGTTTACACGAATCGCGGTCTCGTCGTCAATCGCATAGGCCGGCGACTGTAATGTCTCCGCCCATTCTGCAGCATCTCGTGACGTGTTCTCCGGTAACATTTCGTGGTCGAGATGAGGAAAAATCGAGAAGTCGACAAACCCTAATGTATCATCACTCTGCTCGTCGGATGCGCGCCATCCGACAAACGCTTCTCCAATTCGTGGTGTCATCACCATGCTACCTGCACTCAATCCGACGTAGACACCTTTCCAGGACGGGAGCAGCGAGGCTACCTCGGACTGTTTCATCCAATGGTAGAGAAAGAGCGGATCGCCCCCATTCACCAATAATACGTCTGCCTTATCAAACGCCGGTCTCCACACCGACTCATCGATACTCGGGAGTGCGCTCAGTTCGAGCACCCCAACCGACTTCCAGCCCAACTCACACATCGGCGTCGAGAAATCTCCGTTGAAAAAGTTCCATGCGTGTTTCGTTCCCCCGTTCAACGCATAAATGGCTGTTGGGATACAGAGTGCATTACACTCTTCAATCGGCTTGTCTAATAACTCGAGAAGTGCTCGTTTGATGCTTTCGTTCTTAATACCTGCTGACGTTAATAACAGTTTCATTTACGTTTCCTCCTTCTCATCTCCCTATAAGGAGTTCGCATGAGTCGCCGTTATCCCCTTTTTCCAACAAAAAAGGCCGTAGACGAATTTTCGTCCACGACCTTGAAGTTCTGAAAAATTAGCTAATTTTATACACGCGACCTTCGAACGGTTTCAAGTGAAGGAGCGATGATTCCGCATCGCCTTCAACCGGCATGTTGCTCAAGACGACATCTTGCGCACGAAGTGTCTGATCCATATCAAACATCGTCTCTTTCGCCGTCAAGTTCGTGACGACGAGGTACTGCGTGTCACCGAGCGTACGCGTATACGCATAGACTTCCGGGTGTTCCGGCAAGACGACATCATACGCCCCGTAAACAAACGTCTCATTATCTTTACGAAGTTGAATCATCTCTTTATAGAAGTTAAAGATTGAGTCCTCATCTTCAAGCTGTGATTCGACGTTGATATCCGTATAGTTCGGGTTGATGCCGACCCATGGCTGCTCTGCGAACGTGAATCCGGCGTTCGGGGCATCACTCCACTGCATCGGTGTACGCGTGTTGTCGCGTGACGAGTTCCACGTGATGCGCATCATCTCGTCATGACTCTTCCCTTGCTCGACACCGATATAGTAGCGGTTGCGTGTCGCGATGTCATCATATTGATCGATCGAATCGAATTTGACGTTCGTCATCCCGATCTCTTGACCTTGATAGATAAACGGCGTCCCTTGCATGAGGAAGTACATCATCGCAATCGACTTCGCGCTTTCTTTCCAGTAACGCTCATCGTCTCCCCATTTCGAGACCGTACGCGTCTGGTCATGGTTTTCGACGTAAAGGGCGTTCCATCCATCGGCCTCAAGTCCTTTTTGCCATTTCGTCAACACGTTCTTCAAGTGAACGACATCGAGTTTCGAATCGGCATCTTCACTCCAAAGGTCCATGTGTTCGAATTGGAAGACCATGTTCATCTTCCCTTCCTTTTCACCGACCCATAGATGGGCATCGTCAGGTGAGACGCCGTTCGCTTCACCGACCGTCATGATGTCATGTTTATTGAACGTCTCGTCACGAAGCTCTTCTAAATAGTCGTGAATTCCGTCCACGTTCATGTGCATCTCGAACGACGGTACAAAGTCGAGGTCGTTCGGGTTTGGCAAGTCGGCGAACGTCGGATTCTTGCGAATATGGCTGATTGCATCGACACGGAATCCGTCGATCCCTTTTTCGAGCCACCAGTTGATCATATCGTATACCGCTGTACGCATCTCAGGATTTTCCCAATTGAGGTCCGGCTGTTTCTTCGAGAAGACATGCAAGTAGTATTGCTCCGTCGTTTCATCGAATTCCCAAGCCGAGCCACCAAAGATCGATTCCCAGTTATTCGGCTTCGACCCGTCCGGTTTTCCGTCGCGCCAGATATACCAGTCGCGCTTCGGATTGTCTTTTGAGCTCTTCGATTCAATGAACCAAGGGTGCTCATCCGACGTATGGTTGACGACGAGGTCGAGCAACAGCTTCATACCGCGCTGATGCACTTCGTCCAATAAGCGGTCGAAGTCTTCCATCGTACCGAACTCGTCCATGATATCTTGATAGTCACTAATGTCATAACCGTTATCATCGTTTGGCGATTTATACATCGGGCAAATCCAGATAACATCAATACCGAGGTCTTTCAAATAGTCGAGCTTATCAATGATTCCTTGAATGTCTCCAATTCCGTCCCCGTTCGCGTCATAAAAGCTACGCGGATAAATTTGATAGGCGACGGCTTCTTTCCACCAGTTGCGTTTAAGCGTTTGTGTTTGTTGTTCTCGTTGTAAAAGTTGCATGTGATCTAGATACTCCTTATCCCAAAACTCACTGCTCATCATTTATACTTATCTTATTCGTGCTGTGAACTTTATATCATTAGCGCAATCGTTTGCACGATGCAATAAATTTATCTTACCAAAAAACATTCGATGATACAAAGATGTTTCATCAGCATACTCAACGTGTACCCTACACGATTTTGAAAAGAAATGAAAGCGAGGTGCTTCATCATGTTTCGATTTGCCACAATGGAGGATTTTTCAGCAGTCGATCAATTGATTTTAAAGAAAGCAAAAGAGTTCCAAGTAGCCGGAAAGTCGCAATGGGTCAAATATTTAGAGCCGAGTCGTTCCGACTATGTCCGTCACGATTTGACAAACGGGACGGTGTTTGTCTACGAACGAGATCAGCAAATCGTCGGTGCCGTCAGCCTGATTCCTCCGACTGACTGGGACCATAATCTATGGGACGACCCGGACGGTGCCGTCTACTTGCATCGACTCGTCACGGACTCGAATGCAAAAGGTGAACGCATCGGGGAACGTTTGATGCAGCATGCCTTAGCAAACACGTCTTCGACCATTCGATTGGACTGTGTTGCCGATAACGCCTTCTTAAATAACTACTATCCTCGGTTCGGTTTCTACTATATCGGCGAACGAAATGGATTCTCACTGTTTGAAAAAAAGGCTTGACCTTGACGTGACGTCAACCTTTACGCTTTGACTAAGGAGGTGAAGGGATGTATTCGATTCAACAACTTGCGTCACTCGCTGGAACGACAACGCGAACGCTTCGACATTATGACGCAATCGGTCTTCTCATTGCGAACCGTGACGCCAACGGCTATCGGCGTTATTCTTCGCGCGATGCGGAACGGTTGCAACTCATCTTACTCTATCGCACGCTCGATGTTCCTCTCGATCAAATCGGAGAATTGCTTGATTCAACGACGTTCAACCGGATTGATGTGTTGAGTGGACATATCGAGGCGTTGCGACAGAAAGCAGCCTATTTCGCTCAGCTTGCCGAGACGGCAGAAGCGACCCTCACCTCACTCAAAGGAGGGATTCCAATGGATGACAAGTCATTATTTGATGGATTATCTTATGAGGAGATTCAAGCTCACGAGGCGAAACATCAAGAGGAAGTGCAGGAACGTTGGGGAGAGACTTCAGCTTACAAGACAGCACATGAACGTGCGCAGAAGCGATCGAAAGCGGACTGGGAACGTATCAATCAAATGCAACTCGATTTGATTGCGCCACTCGTTGATTTATTTCGTTCACAAATCGCAATCGATGACGACCGAGTTCAATCGATTGTGAAAGACAATCATCTGTTCATCGACACACACTTTTACGACTGTTCACTCGATATGTTCAGTGGACTCGGACAGATGTATGTGACGGATGAACGATTCACCGCATTTTATGATCGCTTCGAGCCGGGGCTCGCTGCGTATTATAACGAGGCCATCCAATACTATTGTATCGCTAACAGTTAAGTCCAAGCCTCAGGCTTGGACTTTTTTTCGTCGCTCGGTGTCTTCTTGCGGTCCTATTTGAAGATGTTTTTGTAACATCGGGAGACTCGTCGCCAAATAAATATAAGGGAAGGTCGAGAAGTTGTCCGTTCCACCTGTATAGATTACTTCACTCGTTAGTGGGGTCCATCCTTTCTTCGTCCACTGGCAAAGTCGAACTTCTTTTCTCGATGTGTGGTTATGGAATCCCCAATATGCTTCTCGTTGTCCCACTGCCATCGATGGGGTGATGGTTAAGATGGGACAGTTCATTTCTTGTAACAATCGTTCGTTCATTTCCGCAACTTCGTACATGATGATGACGTCCGGTTGCAGGTGTCGAATCGTATGTTCCGCTTTTTTATCTTGTAAGGAAACGACACGCGTCATACGCTGTTCCGGAATCGAATCGTCACAGAAAGCATACCGCGACTGCAACTCCGCGATTCGTTCTCGACTGAACCGCCGCATTATGGGAGTCAGGAAGGAAATGTACGATTGTGTCAGAAGTTCTTTCCACGTGTTGACATGAGTCGGTGTCGGACCATCTTCCATGATCACATGTGTGACGCCTAAATCCCGTATCGCTTGATAGACAAGTGTTGAACTCCAGTGGTCGCCCGTGCAGAGTACAACTCGCATTTTCTCATCTCCCTCCACTTTGGTTTGCGGTTTGACGCATCTCTCGGACCGCCACATCAAATGAACCAAACATTTGTTGAATGTCTTTTAATGTCGGACGATTGCCCTTTTCTTTTTGCCACACTTCATAACCCCATGGTGAGAGAGCGGTCAAATGTTCATCTGCCTCGTGTAGCGCGTCCATCATTTGCTTCTCCGTGAACAGCTCTCGCGTTGAGATGCCAATCTCGTCTAACGCTTGGGACCAAGACCCGAAACGCCTCACCACTTTCGTGATACTCGGACGTTGGTTCTGCTTGGCCCATTTGGCATAAGCGGTCGACGTTAATGGATGAAGCTCTTCATTGGCATCAAGTAACGATTGGATGATTTCACATTTTTGATCGAACGAGATGATACTCTTCAAATTCGCCTCAATCAGTGCCACTTTCCACGATCCGAACTGAATGACGACCTCTGTCAACGTCGGTGCATCATTGGTCATGGCCCACTTTCGATAATCGGCACTATTGAATGAATCATGCTCTTTCGCCGCTTCACGAAGCATTTGAATCATTTCCTTTTTTGTGAACCGTGGCGTTTGCTGTTCCAACCCAGCCAAACGCAGTACATTCGACCATGATCCGTACATTTCCAATAATTCCACCACGGTTGCCCCGCCGTGAATCTTTTGCCATTTCTGATACATGTAGATGGTGAGGCGACCGTCCGAAGAAGCCTCTTGTAAGTGATCAATCAGTTGTTGCTTTCCCATGTCGCCTCCCCCTTACGTGATTGACGTATCGGTTCATCCCACTTCACGGCTACTAATTTGTGCGAACAGGTGAAGTTGACGACTTAAAATTTTCGTTTCGTCAAATTTTTCTTCGACCACTTCGCGACCACGTTGCCCGAATGAATAACACTGTTCAGGATGTTCAATGAACCAGCGCATCGCCAAGGTCAGTGCCTCAGGTCGACCGACCGGAACGAGAAAGCCGCTTTCCCCATCCGTGACTTCTTCTCGACAGCCACGGATATCGGTAGCGATGACAGGTAATCCGGACGCCATGGCTTCAAGAATAGAGCGTGGCAATCCTTCACGATAAGAGGGAAGTAAAAAGACGTCGTGTGCTGCAAATAAAGAGGGGGTATCCCGAACGAATCCGGCGTAATGAATCTGTGGATTTTGGGCTAAATGCGCCTCGACTTGTTTCGCTGTCTCTTGATCACGTTCACTCGTCATCAACTCTCCAGCAATCGTCAACGTCGCGTTCGGATAGCGTTTCGTCAGTTCATCGAACGCCTGAAGTAAATCTAGGATTCCTTTTTCTTGAACGAGCCTTCCGACAAACAAGAACTTTAAATGTTCTGGGGAAATGTGTTTCTCTGTCGGATAAAATCGATTTAAATCAATCCCGTTTCCGAGATGCATCAATCGTTCGTCCTCTTTGAAATGTCTTGTTTTAGCGAGTGAGTAATCTTCCTCGCTTTGGAGCAACAACCAATCGGTCGCTAATGCCGCGAGTGATTTCTCTAACCAGAAGACGAGTTCGTATGCGATTCGACCCATTCGTTCGTGGAAGTAAAATCCATGTGCGGTATAGAGAATATGTGGTGTCCTGGCAATGCGGGCCGCAACTCTTCCTAACGCTGCGGCCACCGGGGTGTGGACGTGAATGGCATCATATTTTTCGCGGCGCAATAACCTCACCAACTCTTGAATGGTCTGTAGATTACGCTTCGGGCTAAACTTTCGATCGATTGGCAACGTATGAATGACCCATCCTTCGTCCCGAAGACGATCCGTCCGATCACCGTAAGCACACGCGACGTCGACTTCGTGTCCTTCCGCCTTCAGCGACTCAATGAGAGGACGTAGCAACACATCCGCTGTCATATCGACAGCGCAGAACTGGAGAATCTTTAAAGGCGCCATAAGTGCACCTCCTCCGGCTTCATCGCGCGATCGAGCATGCCTTTCAAGTCAATGACGATGCCACGACCTAACTTCAGCTGGCGTTTCGCAATCGTCCAACCCTCTTGAACGAATTCATCGTGAGACACGGCATAGATGACGACATCCGCTGGTTTTAAGTCACAGTATGATTTGACATCGATTCCATACTCTCGTCGTACCTCTTCCGGATCGACGAGCGGGTCACACACTTGCACTTCTAAGCCGAACTCCTCGACCTCTCGAATCAAGGAAGCCACTTTCGAATTTCGGATATCACTGACGTTCTCTTTGAAGGACATCCCGAGGACCGTTACGCGCGATCCGAGAATGGCCATGTTTTGACTAATCATCGTTTTTATCAATGATGTGGCGACGAAACGTCCCATCGTCTCGTTGATTCGACGACCTGCTAAAATCACTTCCGGATGATAACCGAGCATTTCAGACTTCATCGTCAAATAGAATGGGTCGACGCCGATACAATGTCCACCGACTAGACCTGGTCGGAAGTTTAGGAAGTTCCATTTCGTCCCGGCAGCCTCTAACACCTCGAGCGTATCGATGTTCATGCGATCGAAGATGATGGCCAATTCATTCATCAACGCGATGTTCAAATCTCGCTGTGTATTCTCGATCACTTTGGCCGCCTCAGCCACTTTAATCGAGGAAGCACGATGAACGCCGGCATCGACTACCGTCTCATAAACAGCCGCTACCACATCGAGTGTTTCTTCATCCTCGGCAGCTACGACTTTTTTGATTGTGCGGAATGTATGCTCACGGTCGCCTGGATTAATTCGTTCTGGAGAGTAGCCGACTTTAAAATCAATCCCGGCCCGGAGACCCGATGTTTTTTCAAGTAATGGGATACACTCTTCCTCTGTCAGTCCCGGATAGACCGTAGATTCGTATACGACAATCGTGCCCGGTCGCAAATGCGCTCCAACAGCACGAGTCGCGCTACAAATCGGTCCTAGATCTGGTTGATTTTGATCATTGATGGGTGTCGGCACAGCCACGATAATGAAATCCGCCTCTTCAAGTTTGGCGACATCCGTCGTATATAAGACCGCTGCTTGCTCAAGGTCTACTGATTCAACTTCTCGCGTGCTGTCGAGATGAAGGGTAAGCTCATTGATACGCGTTTCATTGATGTCTACTCCGATGACGTCTCCTACGCCACCTAGCGCAACAGCGACAGGGAGTCCGACATATCCTAATCCGACTACAGCTACGTGACGATTGGCAATGGTTTTTCGTGTTGTACGTGATTCTGAGATGAGTTTATCCATGTCCATCTGCCTCCTGAGATTCGGAATTATGCGGTTTTATCAATCACAATGACTTTTCCATTCGGTCCCCGAGGAATTGATTGCACGGGGGTCAACGTAATCATGACCTCTTTACCGAACAGTAGTTCCAACTCGCTCCTCATAATCTCTTCATGTTCTGGCTTGAAGCGTTCCAGATCCGGGACGTATTTTAGTTCGATATGATACAAATCATGTTGCCGATACTGCGTTTGGATAACCGAGTTGGGTAATACTCGGACAACGGTCGTCAAATCCCCTTCATAGATTTTTTGTTTGTTTGGAGTGAGTACATAATTGCTTTCGCGTCCCTCAATGGAAGTGACGAACGTTCCTCCCTGTCCACAAGCACATGTCCCTTCTCCAATTTTCATCCGATCGCCAATCCGGTAACGAACGAGCGGTGTCCCATGGGTCGTAAAACTCGTCACTAAAATTTCTTCGTGATCCCCATACGACTCGATCACGCCTGTTTCGTGGTGGAGATGCATATTCCCATGGGTACATTCCGTTAAAATCGGTGCCCCCTCAGAAGATGCGTACTGATCAAAGACCGGGGCATTAAACGCCTCTTCTAAGATGGCTCTTCCTTGAGGCGTAATCGTTTCGGCTGTCGGAAAAATAGCCATTAATTGAAATTCAAGTGGGATCTGATTCTCTTTGATGTATTTTGCGATTTCAATCATGGCAGACGGTGCACTGTCTAATACAATTGGCTTGAATCGATTTAATGCGTCGATGTAATGAGGGATGGTCTGAGGATTGACATGATAGAGCGAGAACAGCATCTGATTGAGCGGTCGATTGTAGCGCCAAAATACAGGTTTTTCTTGATTCGGATTACAAATTTTCCGTCCTGTGAAACTCGCTCGTTTCATTCCTCTGATAAACCCGTGTTGCGCTTTGAAAAAGTCAACGTGGGCCATACGTCTTTGATAGTCTTCTTTCGTGAAATGGACTTGCAAGGACGTCCCTGTCGTTCCACCGGTTCGACCAAGAATATCTGTTTTGATGTTAGAATGGATGTCCGGATTTTTCCTAACTGTTTCTTTTTCGAGGATCGGGATGCGCTTCAACTCTTCCATCGATTGAAGGGGAAGAACAATCTCGTTTTCTTCAAACAGTTTTTGATAATATGCATTGTGCGTCGCACAAAATTCGAGAAACGCATTGAGTCGCTTCAATTGATCGGCTGCAACGACTGCCCCATCTTTGGGACGATTGGCTAAAACGACTAACTCACGCTCATATGTGCGTCCATACCGTTCTTGCCATAGTTTCATTCCATACAATGTCGTCATCCATTGTTGTAATCGAATCGGTGATTTCATGTATAAATCACGAAGCGCAAACCCTGCCATGGTGTAGTCTCCTCTCGCTAAGTGTAGAGTCGTTTCACGACTCGGACTTTTCCGTTCTTTTCTTTCTTGATGCTTTTCACATCTCGTAAAAGAACTTTCATTCGTGAAGTAAACAGACGCTCGACTTCTTTTTGGAGCGCGATTTCATGTTCAGGCTCAAATCGTGCTTCATCCTTCACGTACAGCATCTCAATTTCGTCTATTTTGTGTTGCAACACTTGAATTTGAATAATAGAGTTCGGTAGTACGCCGACCGCTGCGGTCAAATCTCCTTCAAACACCTTATAGCCTTCCGGCGTCTCAACATAGTTCATTTGACGACCATCGATTGACTCGATAATGGTGTCCTGTCGACCACATGGACACATCGCTTCACTGAGGGTCATCCGATCGCCAATGCGGTAGCGAATCAGCGGTGTTCCGTGCGTCGTGAAACTGGTGACGAGCGCCTCTCCAAATGCATCCGTCTCGATGATTCCCATCTCAGGGCGTAAGTGCATCTTCCCGCACTCACACTCCGTAACGATAGGAGCCCCTTCCGAAGAAGCATATTGATCGTAAACCGGCGCTTGGAACATCTCTTCTAACAACAAGCGTCCGGATGGTGTGAGCGTCTCCGAGGTCGGAAATAAAGCCACCGGTCGGAACGATAATGTCTTTTGATGGGTTTTCAAATATTTTGCGATTTCAATCATATCGGAAGGTGAACCGTCGAGTGCGGCCGGTTGAAATTCGTTCAACGAATCGATGTAGTGTGGAATCGTCGTCGGATTCGAATGCACGACCGAGTAGAGCATTTGCTTCATCGGGGCATTATACCGCCAATACACCGCATTCTTTTGATTACCTGGACAAATCATCCGTCCTGTAAAACTAGCTCGCTTCATCCCACGGCGAAAACCATGTTGTTCTTTAAAAAAATCGAGATGCGCCATTCGCATTTGATAATCGTATTCGGTGAAACGAACCTGAATCGATTTACCCGTCGTCCCGCCCGTCATGCCGATGATCGGGGCATGAAGGTTAGAAAAGATGGTCTCATCCGTTCGAAGCGTCTCTTTCTCCAAAGGGGGAATCCGCTTAAAGTCTTCTAAGCTCTTTAAGGGTAAGGTAACCCCGTGTTTTTTGAAGAGTCGCTGATAGTACACGTTGTGTTGATTACAAAACTGTAGGAATTGATTCAAATGATTGAGTTTTGCATCAGGTGACGCTTCATTTGGAGCACGTCTCAGTCGCTCCAATTCCTGCTCATAATACTGACCGTATCGCTCCCGATATAACTTGATTCCATATAAGGAAACCAGCCAATTTTGGAGGCGAATCGGTGAGTGTGCATAAATCCGATCCTGTAAAATCCCCATTACTCGATGCCCTCCTTCAACACTTGATGATAGGCGATGTACCAGTCGATAAACGCGTTTACGCCATCGCGAATCGACGTCTGTGGTTGAAAGTCAATCGATTCATACAAAGAGGAGGAATCGGCAAAACTCGCGGGTACATCTCCCGCCTGAAGTGGTAACAAGCGGAGGATGGCCTTTTTCCCGACTCGCTCTTCGATCGTCCGAATAAAGTCCATCAAGGATACCGGTTGCTGATTTCCAATGTTATAGACACGAAACGGAACGTCACTCCGGTCAGGTAGAGGATGTTCATAGTCAAACTCCTCATCTGCCAACGGTGCGATATCCATAAGTCGGACAATCGACTCGATGATGTCGTCGATGTATGTGAAATCTCGTTCCATCTCACCATAGTTGTATACATCGATTGGTTCGCCTTTTAAAATCGCCTCCGTAAATTTGTAAAGTGCCATATCGGGACGCCCCCATGGCCCATAGACGCTAAAGAATCGCAACCCCGTCGTTTTTAGACCGAACAAATGGCTGTACGTATGAGCCATCAACTCATTCGCCTTCTTCGAAGCCGCATACAAGGATAGCGGATGATCGACCGGGTGTTGTTCGGAAAATGGCATCGCCTGATTTGATCCGTAAACCGAGCTAGATGAGGCATAAATCAATTGCTCTACTGGATAGAAGCGACAAGCCTCCAAGATGTTCAAGAAACCAACGATATTGGATTGAATATAAGCATCTGGATTTTCTAGACTGTAGCGCACACCGGCCTGAGCCGCCAAATTGACCACGACTTGGGGTTGGTTTTTTTCGAAGACACGCGTGATTGCCATCTTATTTTCGAGGGCATCACGATAGAGTTTGAAACGAGGATGCGTCAACACATGAAGTCTTGATTCTTTTAATCTCGGATCGTAATAATCATTGACCACATCGATCCCGATGACATGATGTCCTTCTTTTAGCAACCGTCGAGCTAGATGAAAACCAATGAACCCGGCCACTCCGGTCACGAGAACTGTTTTTTTCATAACGACTTCCTCCTTTGCGTTGACTCGTTGACTCGCATGCGTACCGGTTCGATTTGTGGCGCAAAAATACTTTCCATCACTTCTTCTGGCAGTTCGTTGTTTGCGACAAACAACAAGAAAGAAGTGAGTCCATTCGATTGATCGAGTAGATATTCAATCGTTTTCAAAATCGGATCAACCGATTTAAAGGGTCTTGTACAACCGACGAAAATCTTTTCATATACTTGATTCGTATGTTCGCTCGTTGCGAGCAGTTCTTCGAACAGCTTTTCACCAGGACGAATGCCACTGAAATGAATCGGGATTTGTTCGAGGGTGAAACCGCTCAGTGTAATCATCCGTTTCGCCAAGTCCACAATTTTGACGGGATTCCCCATATCTAGTACGAACACTTCGCCCCCATTTGCGCGCACGCTTGCTTGAATGACGAGGCGACTCGCTTCCGGGATGGTCATAAAGTATCGGGTCATCTCTGGATGCGTCACCGTAATGGGTCCGCCCCGTTGAATTTGTTCTTTAAAGAGCGGAACGACGGAGCCACGACTTCCTAAGACGTTGCCGAAACGAACGACCGAGAATGTCGTTTTGCTGTGGCGAGCCTGCTGTTGGACAATCATTTCTGCTACTCGTTTCGTGGCACCCATCACGTTCGTCGGATTGACCGCCTTATCCGTAGAGATCATGACGAACCGCTTCACTTCAAAGAAATCGGCGGCTTCGACCATATTCTTCGTTCCGTAAATATTGTTTTTCACTGCCTCTCTCGGATTGTCTTCCATGAGCGGAACGTGCTTGTGAGCTGCCGCATGATAGACAACGTCCGGTCGATACTGATCAAACACTTCCATCACCCGCGCCCGGTCTTGGACGTCACCGATGACGGGACAAATCTCTGTATCAGACCCGAGTAAGCGGAGTTCGCGATCGATTGCATATATGCTATTCTCGCCATGTCCAAACAGGATGAGTTTGCCAGGATTGAATTTCATCAATTGACGGCAAAGCTCTGAACCAATCGAGCCTCCTGCACCGGAGATGAAAATGGTTAATCCACTCAACGTTTGAGAAATCTCCGAAACATCGAGCTGAACCGGTTCACGGCCGAGCAAATCTTCGATGGCCACTTCTCGAATCTCATTTAATGAGACTTTTCCGGATGCGAGTTCCGCAAGCATTGGCAGTGCATGGGATTCGACGCCTGTCTTCTCAATTCGTTTCAAAAGTTGTACTCGATTTCCGTATGGAAGAGAAGGAATGGCCAACACAACTACTTCGATATTCAGCTCTTCAATTTTGCGTTCTAATAAATCGATTGAACCGATGACCGGTGTCCCGTGAATGTAGAGACGGTGAAGCAATGGATTATCATCCAACACCCCGACCACATGCAGCACATTCGTTCGATGCTCTTTCAGTTCTTTAATGATTTTTTGACCCGATTCCCCACCACCGATAACCAAGGTAGCTTTTCCATTCGACACCGGTGCGTGAAATCGGAAAAACGATCGTGTCCTAGCGACGAGTCGGATAAATAACATTCCGTTAAATGCGAGTAAGCTTTGAATAAAAATTGCTTGATAGGAAAAGCCATCCAATAATACGTATGATGCGAATAAGACGAACGTGTCACTCATGACCAACACAATCGCCAGTAATTGCAATTCACGCATCGATCCGTATCGCCAGTCGATTCGGTATACCCGAGTCACCCATCCTAAAATGAGAAGAACGAGCGTCTTCAATCCGAGGATCGTGATCAAATCTAGCGGGTCAGATGTTACCGTCGGATCATTTGCAAAGAATAGGTCAAACGTCACGAAAATCGCGAGCCCTGCAATCGTGATATCGAGTAACATCAAGAGCGCATTTTTTCGATCAATGGGAGACCGAACAGTTGGAGTACTCATCCTTTCACCACCTTCCATCCCAATCAGCTTCGAGTTGATGCTAGATAAGTACCCGTTCAAGATTCACAATCCAAAAGAAAAGAATAGCTTTTTGATACGAATGACATTTCGTCATGAAACGGTTTAACAAATGTGTAATGAGTTTTTACTTTCTTTTGTGAATATTTTTAATTTATATGGGTATTATGGGAAGTAGAAGGTAGGACATTTGGATTATTTTCACTTTGAGATTTTGCGAATGTCGCATTCTCCCAAAGTAGTCAATCGATTCAGGTTCCTCCCTTTTCATATCTCGTCACCGGACACATATTCTAGCTTTCCTTCAGGACCACCATTGTTTAACCACACCATGACCTTTGAAGCCACGACTTGCTTCTGAAAAGGAGAGACATCACGATGAAACGATGGACAGAGCAACAGATCCTCTCATGCCTAAGACAAGCAGCGAATGAACTTGAAGAATTTGACACAAAACAGTACACACTATGGGCCCGAAACAAAGACGTCCCCTCCCTATCGACCGTGATTTACAAATTTGGTTCTTGGCGGGAAGCCGTTCAAGCGGCGGAGATTAAGATGTTGTATCGTTATTATTCAGATGAAGATATTTTGACCGCACTGATTGAGGCCTCAGAAGAACTTGAACTCTTCACGAGCCAAACGTATCGTGCCTGGGCAAAAATCTCGCAAGCCCCTTCTTTGACGCTGATCAGCAGCCGGTTCGGTTCGTGGTCGAATGCGTTACGTGAAGCCAAGCTTCAAACGACAACGGTACGGAACAATGAAGAACGGATCATTCAAGCCTTGATTGAAGCCTCCGAAAAGTTAGAGCGTCTCACGTCCCAACATTACGCCGTTTGGGCACAGGAAAAAGGCTATCCGACGGTAGCGACAATCGCTCGCAAATACGGATCATGGAGCTATGCGCTATTTGTCTTGGATATCGCTCCTCCGAAACGTAAATGGGATGAGGAAGATGTCATTGATGCCTTGCAGTTAGCCAAAACAGAGCTACCACATTTTAGTATCCTCCACTACCGGAAATGGGCCGAAGGTCGAAATGTTCCGAGTACATCGACAATCAATGCCTTATTCGGAAGCTGGACGGCTGCTTTAAAATGTATGGAGGAACAAAAAGTAAAACAGTAATCCATACAGATGAACTCATACAAAAAGCGCCGACTCTTTTCGAGTCGACGCTTTTTTCATGTGACGATCGCAATGTATAGCGGGATTCCAACTAACAGGTTGAACGGGAACGTGACAGCTAGCGAAAGGGTCAAATAAAATGATGGTTTCGCTTCTGGGACCGAGGCTTGTAACATGGCGGGAGCGGCGATATACGACCCACTCGCTGCGAGTGTCATCAAGAGGATCGTTCCGCCGTCAGATAAATTGGCAATCCCCGCTGCAATAAAGCCGACAAGTGCTCCGACTAACGGAAACACCATCCCCATCATCATAAATTTTAGTCCATATGACGGGACCGTTTTCAACTGCTGTCCGACTTTCATTCCTAGACCTAGTAAGAATAAGAGTAAAACGCCCGGGAACAAGTCGACGAAAAATGGTTTGAGCGGTGTGGCGTCTGGTGTCACCAGTCCAACAATCAGACCTGCAAACATCAAGAGGATACTTTTCGAGAACAAACTCTCCCGCAACACCGATAGAGAGTTCGCCTTCCCTGACGTAGCCGTGATTCCCATCACGTGTGTCTGATTATACAGCAGTAACGCCACAATCAGGCCGGGAATTTCAAGGACGACGACTAGTGTTGTCATGAACGGCTCGTACGCAATCCCGAGACGCTCGAGCTGTGTCGATGCTGCTACATAGGTGACGAGTGACACCGAGCCGAACGTCGCAGCCATGGCAATTCGCTCAGGGAATGAGAATTTGAACATTCCTCCGACATAGAATGCGAGAAGCGGTAGCAAAATCCCAATCAACAGCGTCACGGTCAGCGGTAATGCGATGTCTTCAAAAGATACCGAGGCGAGTCCCATACCTCCCTTCAGTCCGATAGCAAGCAGTAAGTAAATATTGAGCGTCGTACTCAATGAATCCGGGATCTTTAAGTTTGATTTTCCGACTGCGGCGATAACGCCCGTCACAAACAGTAGTACCGGGGCGCTCGTCAATAAAAATAAAAACAATTCCATACATCTTCCTCCCTGGCGACAAAAAAGCGCACACCTAAAGAAGGCGTGCGCTGTATGCCGACGGCTCGAATAATCGCTCCGTCAGGCCGACAACTGTCGGTTTATTGAATTGGTCAGTAGCTCCGTAACAAGATTTCGAAAGCACGCTTCATCTTGACTCGTCCAGTCGATTCTCTATACGTCTCTGCCTTTCATTTTAAGAAGGTGGCGTTTCATTGTCAATCGGTTTGATCCCAAGGGGCATCTAGACGAAACACGATGAGACGCTCCCCTGTTTTCGTACTGATGTCCGTATGGAGCGAGACAATCGAACGACCGAGTACTTGTCCGACAATCGTTTCGAGTTGACTCCGCCCTGATTCGACGAGATTGTTGCGATATTTCTTCAATTGCTCGCGACCTGAAGACTTGGTAGCCAAATCATACTCGGCCGGCGTCAACACGCCTTGGAGTGTGACGATGGCGAGATCTCGAAGCAGGTCTGCCTTACACGTCAATGACCCGCGACCCAAATATTCTTTCTCCCATTGGGTAATCCGAGCGCTCAGTTCCATTTCCAGCTGACCCTTTTTCCGCATTTACTTCACGAATCCAATCATCATCTCACGAAGAATCTTAGCTGCTGCGATGGCAGTCATATCTGACTGATCGTATGCCGGTGACACTTCGACAAGGTCTGCACCGATGATGTCGAGGTCTGCGTTTGCAATGGCATGTACCGCTTCGAGCAATTCTTTCGTTGAGATGCCACCGATTTCTTGCGTCCCTGTCCCTGGTGCCGCTGACGGGTCGAGGACGTCGATGTCGATCGTGACGTATACTTTTTTGCCAGCGAGTGTCGGTAAGACGCGTTTGAGTGGTTCGATCACTTCAAATTGATGCATGTTGTAGCCGACTTCACGAGCCCACTCAAACTCTTCTTTCATCCCTGAACGGATTCCGAACGAATAGCAGTTCGATGGTCCAATCAAGTTTGCCGCTTTTTTGAGCGGAGTCGAGTGTGAGAGCGGCTCGCCTTCATACTCATCTCGAAGGTCCGTATGCGCATCCAAGTGGAGGATGACAAAGTCGTTGCCGTAAACGTCATGCATCGCTTTGATGATCGGCCATGTGACAAGGTGCTCACCGCCCATGCCGAGTGGGAACTTGCCTGCTTTGACGACATCTTTGACGAACGCCTCGATCATATCGAGCGACTTCGGTGCGTTCCCGAATGGAAGCGGGATATCTCCTGCATCGTACACCGCGGCATCAGCCAAGTCACCGTCTAAATACGGGCTATATTCCTCGAGTCCAATCGATACTTCACGAATCCGGTTCGGACCGAAACGCGAGCCTGGACGGAAGCTGACTGTCCAGTCCATCGGCATCCCGTAAAGAACCGTCTTCGCCTCTGTCACCTCTGGGAGGCTGGCGATAAACACTTTACCTGAGTAGGCTTCATCGAAACGCTTAATCATTTTGTTAAGTCCTCCACGAATTTCGGAAGAACGAACGCTGCATTGTGAAGCTTCGGCGTATAGTACTTCGTTTCGATGTCATGGAACCGCTCAGCTGATACTTGTTCCGGGTCGTATTTCTTCGAACCGATCGTGAACGTCCACATGCCACTCGGGTACGTTGGTACGTTTGCTGTGTACAACTTCGTGATTGGGAAGATTTCCTTCACGTCACGTTGAACCGTTTGGATGAGTTCTGGTGTGAACCATGGGTTATCCGTTTGAGCCACAAAGATGCCATCCTCTTTGAGCGCTTTTGAAATCCCTGCATAGAAACCTTTTGTGAAGAGGTTGGCTGCTGGTCCGACCGGTTCAGTCGAGTCGACCATGATGACGTCGTACTCGTTTTCTGACTTCGCGATATGCATGAATCCGTCACCGACGATGACTTCAACACGCGGGTTATCGAGCTCACCCGCAATATTTGGTAAGTATTTCTTCGAATATTCAATAACTTTCCCGTCGATATCCACGAGAACTGCTTTTTCTACTGATGGGTGTTTCATAATTTCACGGATGACACCGCCATCTCCCCCACCGACTACGAGCACATGCTTCGGATTCGGGTGTGTAAAGAGTGGGACGTGTGCGACCATCTCGTGATAGACGAATTCGTCCTTATCCGTCGTCATGACCATCCCGTCAAGTAACAACATCGTTCCGAACTCGTCCGTTTCGACCATCTCTAGTCGTTGAAACTCCGTTTGTTCGCTCTCATAAACGTGGTTTACACGGAACGTAATCCCGTAATCTTCTGTTTGGTGCTCCGTAAACCATAACTTTAATTTTTGGTCCATCGATAGAACCCCTTTCTGTTCAAAAAGTTGTTCGTATGCGAGTGGCGTTTTGAGGCGCTTCTTAATCATACGATAGGAAGTATACAAAACCTGTACCCATTTTGCACGATTTTTTTGCGGAATCGGTCTTGAATGTGAGTTTTTTGTGAGACGTTGCCGATATACTGATTGAACCAATTCTGAATCGAAAGGTGGAATAGTATGTGGTCACCCTGTGCTTCTTGTAACACAACCATTCCTTTGATTGCTCAAGGAACACTCGTCACGAAATTCAAGGAATACTCTTACAAAACGTTTGAAGAACTCGATACGCTCCTTCTGCATGCGGAAGGAACGGTTTACTGTGTCGATTATAACTCGAAAAGTCAGACGCCTCCGCTCGAGGTCGAAGCACTAAAAGATCAGCTTGCGCATCGGCACATCATTGAACAGATTCAGCACGGCACGTTCGAGAGTCACCTCCAACCGATCATCTTCCTCGATTCAACGGAAACGTTCGGATATGAAGCGCTCCTCCGCAGTAGCGCCAACATTTCACCTGGTGACCTATTCCGGACGGCAAACCGTTTCGGTCTCCATTCGAAACTCGATCAACGTGCCCGCGCGGAAGCAATCAAAGCAACGTTTGAAGCCGTTGCTCCTCAGCAAAAGACGTTCATCAACTTCTTACCTTCGACCATTTATAACCCGGACTATTGTCTCCAGCACACGTTTGACATCATTGACCGATATGACCTCAGCCCGGACCGCTTTATCTTTGAAGTCGTGGAGACGGAGAAGGTACATGACGTGGATCATCTCCAACACGTGTTTTCGACATATAAAAAGCGAGGGATGAAAGTAGCATTAGACGATGTCGGGGCAGGCTTCTCGACAATCGATATGTTGAAGCGGCTCGAACCGGACTATGTCAAAATTGACCGTTCCTATATCTCGTTTTGTGATGAAGACGCTGAAAAACGCGCTTTCCTCAAACAAGTGCGTGCGTTAACCCATTCGATGGGCATCACCCTTCTTGCTGAAGGAATAGAACGTATGGAAGAGGCAGATGTCTGTCGTGAGCTCGGATTCGATTTAGCGCAAGGATATTTCTTCGGAAAACCGGCCCCTGCCAATCAATACAAGATTGAAATCGCATAAGTCATCACTTTCAAAAGCACAGGAATCGACTTCGTCGTCATCCTGTGTTTTTTCATTTACCGGTCCCTTATGATCACTTCCTTATTGTTTCATCTACTTTTAGGTTTCGTTCAGAGATGTTCAGGAGATAGCATATTATAGAAGGTTGACGGGAGCGAAAGAGGTGGATATGTAGATGAAATCATGGATTGTCAGTGGCTATGCAATCGTACTAGGAATCATCATCGGTTTAGTAAGTTGGCTTTTCTTGTCCGTCGTTTATAAAGGGATTCACGTTGTATGGCATACGGTACCTGAGCAATTTGATATTCCGTTTTATCTGTTTCTCGTACCGGTCATCGCTGGTGTAAGCATCGGTCTGTTGCAACGTCGGTATGGGCAAATGCCTCGTCTCATGCCAGAAGTGATGGAAGAACGAAAAGATACCGGTCGTATCGACTATCGCTTGATTGGATTCACAACGTTGACCGCCCTCCTCGTTCTCATCGGAGGTGCAAGCCTCGGTCCTGAGGCCGCGCTCGTCGGCATCGTCGGCGGACTCACGACATGGTTCTCCGAGCGAATCCGCTATGTTCGTCAAGAGTTAGGTGAATTACAAGAAGTCGGTCATGCCGTCGTGCTCGGGATTGTCTTCAACGCGCCACTATTTGGTGCGATTGCGGCTGAGGAGAACGAGCAGAAGAAACAACCGATGCTAAACCTTCTGGCGACACTCGCCGGGATTGGGACGTTTTATTTATTGAACCAATTGGATGAGCGTCCCCCGTTCATCATTAAGTTCCCTGCGATTGAAAGTGTCCAAATCGATTGGACGATGTTATTGATTGTTCTTGGCGGCATGGTTCTCGGCTGGCTTTATTTGGTGAGTGAACATGCATTGATGCGACTTTTTTCAAACATACCAATCTTATTGCTTACAACGCTCGGTGGAGTCGGAATCGGGATCATGGCTCTTCTTTATCCGGACCTCCTCTTCTCCGGAGAAGAAACTATTCTTGAGTATATCGACGAGTGGCGACTGATTCCTCTCTATACCCTTCTCTTATTTAGTGTACTGAAACTGCTTTTTACCGCATTCTGTTTAGCGACTGGTTGGCGTGGTGGGCACATCTATCCTCTTCTTTTTTCTTCATTCACGCTCGGTTACTTCTTCAGTTTACTGTTTGACATCGATATGACATTTTCCGTCGTCTTGACAACGAGCGCCTTACTGGCGACGGCGATGCGACAACCGCTGGCTATTATCGTACTACTCGTTCTCTTTTTCCCTCCGAATAGTTGGCTCTATGTATTCGCAGTCGTTGCAATCGTTTCAAAAATTCCACTTCCATCGTTCATCCATTCACCAGCGAAAGCTTGATTTTAGATATTGAAAAAAGGGTAAGAGATGAATAGTTATGCACTCTCTCGAAAGGAGGAACGGTTGTGAGCGAATATGAAATGGCCATTGAAAACCTAATTGACGCAGTTAGTTCGGATTGGATTAGCATCATTTTAGCTATTTTAGTCGTGATTATGGGGATTGTCGTCTTCATTTATGTCGTCATGACAATCGTCGACATGTTTTTGTCCAAGGATATCGTCTGGGGAATCGTTGAAGTCATCGCTCTATTCGTAGGACTGGCAGTGCTCTTGTCCGTCTTCTACTATTGGAATCGGAATCGGGTCAAAGCACAGTTTGGTCTCTTCCTCGTCTTGTTCTCTCTCGCAGTGAATGTGTACTTCTTCGTTCGCTATGCGGATGAAATCAATGCTGTTTTGAACAGCGTGTACTAAAAAACGAGGGGGAATTCCCCCTCGTTTTCATCGTTCATCGAAATATAGAAAGGTGGTGTTTCCTTTGAAACGTCGCGTAATTCAACTGATCATCATGGTGATCAGTGTTATCTTGCTTATCGGTCTCTTGTTCTGGCTCGACGTCCTTATTCCTATATTAATTGGAATCGCCATCATCGCACCGCTCGTCGTCGGATGGCAAATTCTATTTGACCAAGTACAACCTCAAGGGAAGCTCGCCTGGTTACTGACCGTCTTCTTCATTCCATTCATCGGTGTCTTGGCATGGGTCATGTTTGGCCGTACGCCACGCCGTCATCGACGCTTCAAACGAACGTCATCAGAGATCCAGATGCTACGGCAAGCAATCGAAAGCGAGAAAATTGAAACTTCACCTGATATTGTGTCGTCTTACCCGTTGACACGGACACTCGAAAAATTAGGCGCATCCGGTGCCGATGGTCATACTTCGACTAAACTGCTCGTCAACGGTGAACAGAAATTTGATGCATTATTAGACGCCATCAACAGTGCAACCGATCATATCCACATCCAATACTACCTCTTTCGGACGGATGACATTTCGTTAAAAGTTAGAGACGCCCTCATTCAAAAATCGAATGAAAATGTCATTGTCCGCTTTCTGTATGACGGACTCGGTAGCCAAGAAATCGGGGAAGAGTTTATCCAACCGTTACGGGAGTCCCGTGTCCACGTTCAGGCGTTCGACCCCGTTTTGCATCCGTACCTGGTGTTTAACGCCAACTTCCGCAATCATCAAAAACTGATTGTCGTGGATGGGCGAATCGCGCTAACAGGCGGGTTGAATGTCGGGGATGAATATCTTGGGAAGAATGATAAACTCGGTTTTTGGCGTGACACCCATCTCCGTCTTGAAGGTCCGCTCGTCCGAGAATTGCAACAGCTCTTTGTCGAGAACTGGCTATACGCAGGACAAGGGACGAGTGATGAAACATGGGATTTGTTCGCAGATGAAGAGCACCTCTCTCAGTACTTTGTGAATGAACCGAAAGGGCAAAACGGTGCGACACAACTACTCGTCACATCGCCTGGTAAAGACGTCACGATTCGCGATGGACTCATGCGTCTGTTGATGGATGCCAAAGAATCGATTTGGCTCACCACCCCATACCTTGTCCCCCCACCTGAACTATTGGCCATTCTTGAAGTCGCAGGTCGTAGTGGCATCGATGTCCGAATCGTTGTACCGGGCAAAGGAGACGAATGGTTTAGCTTCCATGCGACCGAGTATTATTTTGAACAATTGTTGAAGCGCAATATCAAAATTTATAAATACAATCGCCATTTTATCCATGCGAAAACACTACTGATTGATGGCAAAGTTGCCCTCGTCGGGTCAGCCAACTTCGATTTTCGTAGTATGTTTCTAAACCACGAGATGATGATTGCCCAATTCGATACTACATCCATTCAAGAACTGCACGAGGCATTCCTGAAGGACTTTGAAGAATCCATTTTAATCGATTGGACCATGTTGCGGAAAAAGACGACCGGCAAACGTTTCGTCGAAGCGTTTTGTCACATTTTCTCGCCACTCCTTTGACGCATTCGCCAAACAAGATACGTCATGGCGACGACACCAACTAAAAACAATTGCCATCCAATCGTTAACTGCATCGCTGCCGTCACCGCCAGTCCTTCCATAATCAAGGCAGGAATCTTTCCAATCGTACTTGCTACTGCGAACGAGGCGAGCGTCATGCGACTGAACGCCGCCGATAACGTGACGAGACCAGAAGGAACGAATGGCATAAGACGCATCCCGAGGACGAGAAACCAAGCCTCGGCTCCTTCGGACTCCCGAAGCCGTTGGAATCGGCTACCATTCGGAGAAACATAACGGTGTAGGGCTTTCCGATAAAGGATGAAACTCACGACGGCGCCAACTGCCTCCCCGACAATCGATACGAGGATGCCCGGCACGAGACCGAGGACACTCACATTGACGGCTGTCAAAAAAGCACTAGGGAGGACACCGGCGACCGCAATCACACTATTCAGTAAAATACTGATCATCAAAAATAAAGGGAGCGGGAGCGGAAGCAGTTCCCATTCCATAACAATCACTCTTTCTATTCACAAAATAAGGACCATGACATGTCGTCATGATCCTTTACTATATCATAGCGATGATGAAGAGGTTGCACCGGCTTCATCCCACGAGTCTTCGTCGACTGGTGGTAAATGTTTTTCTTCCAATTTCGAAACGACAACCGCACATGCCGCATCCCCCGTGATGTTGACTGATGTGCGAAGCATATCAAGAATACGGTCTACTCCGATAATGAGAGCGATTCCCTCTACCGGTAAGTTGACTGACTGAAGGACGAGCGCAAGCATGACAAGTCCGACTCCCGGTACACCCGCTGTCCCGATCGAAGCGAGGACCGCTGTGATGACGACCGTCAACAACTGAGTCATTGTTAAGTCAGAAGCGAACACTTGCGCGATGAAAATCGTCGCAACCCCTTGCATGATCGCTGTTCCGTCCATGTTGACCGTTGCCCCAAGTGGCTGTACGAACGACGAAATCGAACGCGGCACACCGAGTTTTTTCTGTGCGACTTCCATCGATACTGGAAGCGTCGCATTTGACGAAGAAGTCGAGAACGCGAACGTCATCGCCTCATAGAAGTTCTTGAAGAAGAAGACTGGGCTCATCTTCCCGATGAAGTAAACCGCTGCCCCGTAGACAATCGTTGCATGTAAGAATAGCGTCAAGACGACGGCAATCATATACCACGCCATTGCGACAACCGCGTCGAGACCGATGCCTCCGATTGCAGAAGCAATCAATGCGAATGCGCCGTATGGAGCGAGCTTCATCACAAGATGAATCAAGTACATCATAATGCGATCGCCTTGTTTGACGAATTGACGCCACGTTTTCGCCTTGTCCCCGAGGGCAATCAGCGCAAACCCAATCAATGCAGCAAAGACGATGATTTGAAGCATGTTTCCTTCAGCGAGCGCCGTAATCGGATTCGTTGGAATCATATTGACGAATGTCTGTACGATATTAGACGATTCCTCGGTCGCTGTTGATTCAAATTCAAGACCTGTCGTTTGGAAGTCCCCACGCTCCCCTGGCTGTAAGACGGATGCAACACCCATCGCTAACATGATCGCGAGCGCTGTAGTCGCTAAGAAGAACAGAATCGACTTCGACCCGACTCGACCTAGTTCTTTCGGGTCCCCGAGACCCATGACGCCTAAAATAATTGAGAAGAAGACAATCGGTACGACTAACATTTTAATTAAATTCAAAAAGATCGTTCCGACCGGAGATAAAATATACGGATTCACAATCTCATAAACATTATCCGGCAAGCCCGCCAATCCGAGACCAACAACAACACCTAGCGCGAGACCGATTAAGATTTTTTTCGTTTCGCTCATCGTATCACCCTTTCTTTTTTTCACAATGTAGTCAGTATATCATAATACTGAATTTTCATACAATTACAACTGAATATCTCTTCAGTTACAAATTCTCTTGAAATTCCCAAAAACTTGAAACAAAAAAGATTGGAGACGAAAATTCGTCCAATCTTTTTACTCAGCGTCTACACGCTCGAGCTCTGCATGAAGTTCAGTCGAGTTTGCCCAAATCTCAGGGCGATGTTCTTGTAAGAAGTTCGCTAAAACGTCGCGGGACGGAGCGTCCATCATGTCGATTAAAATCCGACCCTTTAACGATTTATCCATTTGATTAACGTGATACGGTAATAATTTATAACCCCGTCTCGCTTCCACGTCAACTAACATGTCACATGCCGCGACACCGCCATAATAAAAGCCTTCCGGTTTTCGACCGACCGTCACCCACACGATCCAATACGGTTTCCCGTTCGGTACCGCTTCCGGGTCCGTCAAAAACTTAATCCGTTTCTCGATGGCAGACTTGGCGTGCATCGCTCCCATATCGATTGTTGCAACGCCTTCTTCGACATCGATGATGACCGGAGACATGTTATTTAAACTAAGCGAACCGACACCAAAACCACCGTGTCCGTCCGTCGCATCGTCTGAAATAATATTAAAATTAATGTCTTTCATGTTCCACCCTCCCTCTCTACTGTACACAATGATATAGGATGGTGGCAATCCTGAGTCACACCCACTCGATTTGAAAGCGTCCCCCTGGACCGATCTGTTGGATTAATGAACGATCTTCTTCAATGATCCTTCCGATGACATTGACGCGCTCATCTGCCGGCAAATCCCGCTTCGTTATTTGCAGTTCCCCTGCATAACGACCGTAACGTTCATTGTCGATCGTGATACTGCCGAGCACTCGTTCTTCTGTATCTCGCGGTTGAATCAAATGGTCCCCAGGTCGTCCATACGCTCTCGATTCGACCGAACGGATGACGTCCCGGCCTGGGTCCATCCGATTCGTGTGACTGGTTGGAACCGAATCATCATGATTTCGTGTGGTCGCTCGAAGAACGATGACGCCATCGTCGTACTCCCGAAACTGTCGCATCGTCTGATTGGATATACATGGATCTCCAATCAAGATTCGATCGACCCTCGCTTGTAAATCGATATAACACGAAAACGGAGATTGGTGGCGGTGCATCTCGAGTGTCGGTAATGTCTCATGAAGGGGGCCACGTAACCGTTCATCTCCAGGGATGAATGCTTGTACCCGTATTCCTTGCGCATGTAACCAGTCGTTTCTTTCATCAAACCAAGAACGCTCGAGTCCTGTTTCCGGACGGGGATAAAAGTTATGCCACGCTTCGACATGCTCACGTCGTAGCCCTTGTCGTAGCATCTCTTCAAGCTCTGCTTCCGTGAGCGTACTCGCATTGAGGGCGACCATCATATGTCGTGATAAATCCGCCACTTGTTTCGGTGTGACACCATAGTCAACACGTAACCCGGTGACACCCCACTCCAACAGCGCATGAGCATCATCCCAAGTCTTACCGAGTGCCTGTAGAGACGATGGAGCGATATCCGCCACGAGTTCCATCTTTAGACGACTTGCCAACGCACCTAATTGCTGAAGTCGTTCCGTATAAGTTGTCGGATCGTCTTCAGGAATATGGAGCGACGTGAAGATGCTCGTAAACCCTGCCTCTCGCATGCGTTCCATCCAAGCCATCGAATCAAGTGTCAGTTCATCGCCTAAGTACACTGAAATCCCTCTCATATGAATCCACCTTTCCAAAAGTAGAGAAAAAGATGACTCGACTGGAGCCATCTTTTTTTATTAAATCCCGTCTGCCATCTCTTCTTTGAAACCGAAGAAATAAGTAAACAGGAAGCCTGCCGTATATGAAATCAATAGTCCGGCAATGTACGTCAAATACATGCCATTATCAATCAATGGTGTGAGCGATAGACCGGAAACACCAACCCCGAGCGCCGCTGTCTTCATTGTCGCTTGGAAGGCACCACCGACCGCGGCCCCGAGACACGCTGTCAAGAAAGGCCGTCCGAGCGGAAGCGTGACACCATACAGGAGCGGTTCCCCGATTCCAAGGAAACCTACCGGAATGGCCCCTTTGATAATATTGCGAAGGCGTGGGTTGCGCGTCTTCACAAAGATTGCAAGCGCTGCACCGACTTGCCCCGCCCCGGCCATCGCCAAGATTGGGAGAAGGGCCGTTGTTCCGACCGTGTTCAGCAGTTCCAAATGGATTGGCGTCAAACCGTGATGCAATCCGACCATGACAAGCGGTAAGAAGAATCCGGCCAAGAGTGCCCCTGCGACAGGTCCCCCGAATTCAAGCGTCGCATTGATTCCTCGCATGATACCGTCTGACAATACGCCAGCGACCGGCATTATTGCATATAAAGCAGTAAATCCAACGATCAAGACTGTAAAGAGTGGTGTGAAAATAATATCAATGGATACCGGCATGAAGCGACGAATGTGCTTCTCGATATACGTCATGAGCCAACCGGCAAAAATAACACCGAATAATCCCCCACGCCCGACGACGAGCGGCTCCCCATAAATGACGATGTCCGCGAGAAGCGGGTTGAACAGGATCCCCCCGGCAATCGCCCCGAGTACCGGCGTTCCTCCAAACTCTTTTGCCGTGTTCCAACCGACAAGGATGGCTAAGTACGCGAAGACCGTGCTACCGAGCACGAGTAGAATCTGCATCCATGTCTCCGTCCGGTCGACGCCGGCGTTGACGGCAAAGTTCGCTGCCCCGTTAATGATCCCCGATGCGACAAGTCCCGGAATGAGCGGAATGAAGATATTCCCGAGGCGACGAAGAAATCGTTTGAACGGTGACTTTTGTTTTTCTTTCACCTTCTTGCGTTCGATTGCCGCACGCTCCTCTAACGTCAGGTTCGCATCAACCGACTCTTCCCCGATTGCGAGCCCTGTCTCATGACTCATATAATCCGCGACCCGATTCACAGTACCTGGGCCGACGACGATTTGCAGCGTCTCATCATTGATGACACCCATGACCCCGTCAATCTTTTTCAATGCGTCAATGTCTGCCTTCGTTCCATCTTTCAGCGTCAGTCGAACACGTGTCATACAATGCGCGAGTTGACGGATGTTCTCTTTCCCCCCGACATGTGCGAGGATATCCCGTGCTAAAACCTCTTCTTTCTTCATCTCGATTTCCCCCTTATAGCGCCTCGCGGACGAATCCGTTCGCGCGCTCTAATCGTTTGACAGCCTCCTCATAAGAGACGTCCGCTAAAATCATGACAATCGCCGTTTTGACGTGCCCCTTGGATGAAGCAAAATAACGCGCGGCCATTTCCATGTCGACCCCTGTCGCTTCTGCAATCATCCGCTTGGCACGCACTTCTAGCTTTTCATTCGTCGGTTGCACATCAACCATCAAGTTTTGATACACTTTCCCTACTCCAATCATCGACGTCGTCGAAATCATGTTGAGGACAAGTTTCTGTGCTGTTCCCGCCTTCAATCTCGTTGAACCGGTCAGTACTTCCGGTCCCGTTTCCACTTCAATCGGGTAATCCGCATGTCGACTGATGACTGCATCGCGATTACATGAAATTGAAGCTGTTGTGGCACCGAGTTCTCGTGCGTAATCGAGACCTCCGACCACATATGGCGTTCGACCGCTCGCTGCAATCCCAACGACTGTATCCTCTGCCGTCAAATGAAGCGCTTTCAAATCTGTGACCGCCAATTCCTTACTGTCTTCTGCTCCCTCAACGGCTTGAATGAGCGCGCGTTCGCCGCCGGCAATCAGTCCGATGACTTGATTGGGTGATACTCCAAAAGTTGGCACACACTCCGCTGCGTCTAAAATCCCTAAACGTCCACTCGTGCCCGCACCGATATAAATCAGGCGACCGCCTTTACGAAAGGATGCGATGACTCGCTCCACGACTTTTGTGATGACCGGAAGTTGCTCTTGAATCACTTGAGGAACTTTATGATCCTCTGCATTCATAATCGCCAATCGTTCCTCAATCGACATCTCGTCCAGGTGCATCGTTCGTTCATTCCGTCTTTCTGTAGCCAGTTTATCTAGCATCGCCACCATCCTTTCTTCTCTATGATTTCATCGTACTATATTGAAATTTAAAGTCAATTTATAATTTAATTTTTATGAAATTTAATTTCAAATAAACTTTAAAGAAAAACTCACTCTGAACGAATGAGTCGTTTTTTCAAGACGTGCACACGTGTTCCTTTATTCGTGATCGAATCCTTCTCATACACGTATCCGTTTCGCTCCCAAAATCGGCGAGCTCTAACATTATGAGGAAGCACGCCTAACCGAAACTCCATTTGATACGGGCGCATATATTGGTCTTCCAATTGTTCATACAACGTTTGCGCCAAACCTGTCCCATGGAGAGATTCTTCGACAACGAACAAACCAAGCCAAAGCGAGCCATCGATCGGATGTTTTTTTAAGAGGTCGGCGATTGCCACGATTCGCTCTTCTTCACGAAAAATCAGGCTAATGGTACCTTCTTCTTCAAAATCTGCCACGTTCTCGTCACGAAACATCTCGACTGTCTGTTCATTCAATCTTGCGAATGTGCGCTGGTCCATCAAAAAGCGTTGCAATTCTTGACGATCTTCAGCCGTATAAGGTTGAATCATCGGCGTAGTTTCACCATCTCATCACGGGCTTCTGCGTACCGATCAATCAACCCTTCTCCCTTCCGGTGGAGGAGTCCCATATATAACGTATCGACAATCGTCAATTGTGTCATCCGTGAGGCGATGCTCGCGATTCGGAAGTCGCTCTCGACGTTCGGTGTACAGAGTCGAACGTCCGCTTCTCGGTAAAGCGGTGATTTGTCGAGGTTAGTGATGGCGATGACCGGAACACGTTTCTTTTTCGCAAATCGGACGAGCTCGAGCACATCTTTCGTTCGTCCTGACGTGCTGATTGCGACGAATACATCAGACTTTCCTAAATGCGGGATCAGCGACAACATATAATGAAAATCGGGAGAGGTCGTGGCCGCATATCCCAGCTTCGTAAACTTATATTGCGCATCGATTGCCGCAGTCGAAGACCCCCCGACCCCGTAAAAGATGACGCGGTTCGCGCGAGCGAACAGGTCCACTGCATGTTCAAGTTCTCGTTTATCCATCGCTTCGGCGCACGCCTCGATTGCCGCCTTGTTCACATGGATGACTTTTTGGAACGAGTCATACGGCGTGTCTTTTTGCTGGAGGACGTTAAAGTCCGTCAGCGTCGTCTCCGTGACAGCCAAGTCTTTCACGAGCGCGAGCTTGAACGCTTTAAAACTATCAATTCCGACGACTCGAGCGAAGCGAACGATACTCGCCTCGGATACATCCGTCTTTTGCGCAAGCTCTTTTGTCGTCATGTTTGGAATGAGTGTTGAATGGGACAAAATATAGTCGGCGATCTTCTTTTCGACCGCTGTCATATCCTCTTTCGCTAAATCAATTTTCGTAAGTAAGGATTCCATTTGGTCATCCCCTTCCTGCAACTGTTGTTCTTTTATGATAGCGGATTCCTTCCACATATTCCAATCACCTAAAAAGATCGAGCAGGCGCCCGATCTATAAGTTGTTCGTATTGAACGTGTCGCCACCTTGAATCGATCCGTTCTCAAACCCTCTCTCGAACCACCGCATGCGTTGTTCCGACGTCCCATGCGTGAACGAGTCTGGTGTCACATATCCACGTGCCTGACGCTGCAGCGTGTCATCGCCAATCTGATGCGCGGCATTCATCGCTTCTTCCACGTCTCCCGCTTCAAGATACCCTAACCCTTGCGCGTGATGGGCCCATACGCCCGCATAGTAATCTGCCTGCAACTCGAAGCGTACGAGATAGCGATTGAATTCGGTCTCGCTCATCTCGTTACGAAGCGGCATGATTTCTTCTGTCGTCCCGAGAAGCGTTTGGACATGATGCCCGACCTCATGGGCGACAACATAAGCCATCGCGAAATCCCCTGGTGCATTGAAACGTTGACTCAATTCATCATAAAAACTCAAATCGATATACAGTTTTTGGTCGCCGGGACAATAGAACGGACCCACAGCGGAGCCGGCAATACCACAAGCGGATTCAACCTGTCCGGAAAATAGGACGAGCGTCGGCTCTTCATAGGTCATCCCATTTTCAGCGAAGATGTCTGTCCACACTTCTTCCGTATCCTTTAAGACAACCGCTACGAAATCTGCCATCTCCTCTTCACGAGCCGTTCCGGTATACGTCCCCTCCGATTGAGGTTCCCCGAGTCCGATATTGTTGACGAGATCGGTCGGGCTTCCCCCGTTCAATAATGTAAAGACGATGACGAGTATCAACCCAAGACCGCCTCCGACCCCGGCAATCCCTTTCCCTCCGATGCTACGCCCACGTCGATCCTCGACGTTCCGGCTCTGTTGTCTTCCTTTCCACTTCATCCCGATTCCTCCTACATTCGCTCTGTCTTGTTTATTACCCCAAATCCGGTAAAAGTGAGCTCATGTTTCGAGGTAGATGAGAATTTTCTTTTCTAGAGGAAGGGGATTCTCTACAATGAAAGAGACTTCAGCAAAGGAGGAATGACCATGCCTTATGTAACTGTAAAAATGCTCCCGGGCCGTACCGTGGAACAAAAACGCGCGTTGATTGAAAAAGTGACGGATGCCGTCTCCGAAACGACGAATGCGCCAAAAGAAAACATCACCGTCTTCATCGAAGAGATGGATGCGACACATTACGGACAAGCCGGTGTAATGCACGCAGATAAGAAGTAAGTGACGAACGGACTCCTGATATGGAGTCCGTTTTTTGTTCTAGTCTTCTCGGTTCACGTCGAACCGTTCACTCGGTACGGTCGGCTTAATCAAGTGACGTGTCGCTCGCCAGATGTGGTAGCCGATACGGTCGAGCCAGAGCAATACTTGTACTTTTTGTATCGTCTGGTCCATCTCCAACTGATTCGCCGCCGTTTCTTCTAGCAGCTCCGAGCGATGTGCTTTTCGATATTCCGCCAGTTGTTTTGAGGCCTGTTTCCACAGCTTCGAATCCTCTGGTGGCGTATGATGATTCAGTTGATTCACAAGGTCAAGCTCATGCAATACGAGTTCTCGTGCCGCTAAAAAGTCGGTGTCCCGAAGTGCGTGGACCGGTTCGACTTCTCGCAAGACATATAACCAGCGTTCCAGATGATCGATCGTATGCAAGAGGGATAGATGTTGGCCATAATCATTTTGCTTTCCTTCATCTTCAAGACGTATCGTGCTCAAAAAGACACGGACATCGCTCAACGTCTTGTCGACGAGCGTCAATTCATCTTCACGAAGACGTCCCTCTCGGACAAGCAATTCCGTCTCATTTCCTAAATATCGTTCGATTTCAAGTAAAGAGCGTCGTGCCGCTTCAAGAGCGACCGTAGGGAGTTGTGACATGTTTTTATCGAGCAGATGTGTCAATTTTTCGGAGCGACTCGGAATCCACTTCAGTAATCGCCGTGCGAACGTTTGATAAAATGGTAGGAATAAGATCACACCTAGTAGATGGAATGTCGTATGGAATAAGGCGAGACGTAATAAGTCGTTCCAGTTGAACCAATCGGCTACTCGATTGACGACCTCGAAGAGAACAGGGAACGTCAGCCATCCAATGAGGACGATTGACACGTGGTAGATGGCATGCCCCAATACAATGCGTCGGGCTGACTTCCAGCCTCCGATTGAACCGAGTGCCACGACGAGGCTCGTCCCCGCACTTTGACCAAGCACCAAATAAGCGGCTTGCGGGAGTGAAATCGCCGCCGTCGCGAGAGCCGTCATCGTTAGCACGAGTCCAATCGTCGATGACTGAAGGACGGCGGTCATCATAAATCCGATTCCAATCAGAAGTGCCTGATGCAGAACGGTCATCTCACCGGCCGAGCCAAACGAGAACGTGACGACATCCCGCATCGCTTCTTGAAGTGTCCCAATCCCAACAAAGATCAACCCGATACTGACGAGCAACAGTCCCACACGGCGAAGGCGCGGACTGGATAGACGAAACGCCATCCCGATTCCAATGATCGGCAAAAACAACTGGCGCACGTCTAAGTTATAGCCGAGGATGGCAATGATCCATCCCGTCGTCGCGCTGCCTACGTTTGCGCCAATTACGAGAGGTAACGATTGCGTGAACGTGAGAAGCCCCGCGCTCACAAACCCAATCGTCATCAGTGTCGTCACCGAGGAAGATTGAAACAGGGTCGTCAGCATTGCGCCGAGAGTCGCCCCTGACAAAGAGCCGTCGGTGAATTGATTCAACCGATGACGCAATCGTGTACCAGCCCATTTTTTGAGCGTATCTGTCAGTAACGTCATCCCGAGTAAAAAAATCCCGATTCCACCAATCAGTGTCGCAATCTCCATCGTGTCACGCCCCTTTGCGTGTTTAATCGTCCTTCAATGTCGATAAAATCCACGATTTTTCATTCGCATAATCTTTTAAATTCAACAACACATCTTCCGGATAATAAATTTTTTCATCCGATTGTCTCGAGTTCAAAATCGACTGGACGAGCATCGAGACCTCTGAAATCTCTTTTCGCTCCCCGTCATTCATCTGTAGATAAATCCCCTCGTATTTGCCTTGTCCTTTATATAAATCGTATGGCAATTGACTCAATTGATCTTCAAGCAGATAGTATGTTGGTGGAAGCCCGATCGTCTCCATCGTCTGTCGCAAGCGCTCCATATAACGGACACGATTCGCTTCCGGGAAGTTCTTATATTTTAATAATCGGCGATTCACGAATCGACTCGCCAAATCGGCTAGAATCGCGTCGTCTTCTTCCATCCATTCTTGGAAATAGAAGTAGACGACCGTCTCATCCAATTTCAAATATTGTTCGAGTGACATACCGGTGCGTTCAAAGATCGGCAAAAAGTGTTTCGGCGTCATGTTAAACTCATAGCCACTCTCATAGAGCTCCTGTGCCCGCTCAAGAATCGCTTTCAAGAGGAGATCGCTCGACCGTGTCGCCGGATGAAGGTACACTTGCCAATACATTTGATAGCGACGCATAATATAGTCTTCAATCGTATGCATCCCAGACTGCTTGACCACGACTTGGTCTTCATCCGGACGCAAGACGCGCAACATGCGTTCTAAATCAAACTTTCCATAACTGACACCCGCAAAGTGAGCGTCGCGTAACAAATAGTCCATCCGGTCGACATCAAGCTGTGAGCTGAGCATATTGACAATCAAGCGATTCGGATGCGTCTTATTGATGATGGAGGCCACTTCTTCGGCAAACCCGACACCCATCTCAGATAAAACCCTATTTACTTCGGTTTCCCCTAAAATGATGCGCTCCGTCCACACTTCATGACGAACGGAAAAGACGTGCTCGAACGCGTGCGAGAATGGACCGTGTCCGACATCGTGCAAGAGCGCTGCTGCCAACAGTAGTTCACGGTCGCGGTCGTCCCATTCCGGATACTGTTGGAACTGATCGATTAACTGGCGTGCGATTTCATATACGCCGAGCGAGTGATGAAATCGCGTGTGCTCCGCGCCATGAAATGTCAAAAAAGACGTTCCAAGTTGTTTGATACGACGCAAACGCTGAAATTCTTTCGTATTGATCAACTCCCAAATGAGGTGATCGTAAACATAAATATATCGATGTACCGGATCCTTAAATACTTTCGATCCAGATAGTTGTCCTCGAGACGAGTACATGACATGCCCTCCTACGTTTCGTTATGTTCTAGATTCGACTTCAAACGAATCGTTCCCTCCATGCTATAATGAGGAGGAAAATTTTTTGTGAAAAGGAATTAATGAATATGATCCATCCATTATTACGACAACCGAGCTATCGCATCATCGATCAGTCGAGTCTTGGCACGATGTTTCAAGCGGAACAATCGTTTGCGACCGATGATACGTTATGTGCGTCAACGCAAGAACGAGGTGCCGTCTTGCGGGCATGGGTGCACACCGATACGATTGTACTCGGAATCCAGGATGCTCGGCTGCCTCATTTGAAAGAGGGAATTCGTTACTTACATGAACATGGATTCCGTCCCGTCGTCCGAAACTCAGGCGGTTTAGCCGTGGTGCTAGACGATGACGTCCTCAACCTTTCTTTAATTTTACCAGAGAAGGACGGGATTCAAATCGACAGCGGCTATGAGGCTATGACCTCGCTCATCCAACACATGTTCCAAGACGTCACGAATGACATCGTCCCAGGTGAAGTCGTCGGCTCATACTGTCCTGGAAGTTTCGACTTGTCGATCGACGGCAAAAAGTTCGCTGGGATTTCGCAACGACGCGTCCGTGGCGGTGTCGCCGTTCAAATTTACTTGAGCGTAAGACAGAGCGGGAGCGCACGTGCTGAAATCATCCGTGACTTTTACAACCTTGCCATTCAAGGAGAAGTGACAAAGTTCACGTACCCTACCATTGTACCGGAAACGATGGCTTCGCTTGAAGACTTGCTTGGAATCCCGCTTACCGTGCAAGATGTCCTCACTCGAGCCTACCGCGTTCTTTCCACTGTCAGTTCGCTCCAAAACGCGACACTGACGGCAGACGAGCAAACAATGTTCTCAAGTCAGCTCGAACGCATGTGGAAACGGAATGAACCGTTACGCGACATTGAACAACAACTAACAGAGGAGTGATTCATCCAATGTTTAAACTGATCACAGACACCGGGGCCGATTTGACACACGATCAAATCATCGAATACGGTCTTGAGATTTTACCGCTCGGTGTCATCATCGACAACGAAGAATTTTTAGACGGTGAGACGATTCAACCAAAAGAAGTATACGAAGCGATGCGGCATGGCAAGACGCCAAAGACGTTCCAAATCGAGGCGTCACGAATCGAACACTGCTTCCGTCAGCATCTCGAGGCTGGAATCCCGTTCTTATATCTCGCTTTCTCCGGAGAACTCTCCGGTACATACCAAACCGCTGTCATGGTCGGCGAAATGTTGAAAGAGGAATATCCAGACAGTACATTCACGGTTCTCGATACACGGACCGCCTCTGTCGGACAGGCATTGTTCGTCAAAACGGTCGCAGCGTATAGTCAAGACCATACGTATGAAGAAACGGTCGAGTATGCCACTTCGCTCGTCGGCAAAGTCCGCCACTTGTTCACGGTCGAATCGCTCGAATATTTGATGCGGGGCGGACGTGTCTCGAAGGCGAGTGCTTTCATCGGAGACTTGTTGACGATTTTACCGTTATTGACGGTCGAGGACGGCAAGCTCGTCCCGATTGAAAAGGTGCGTGGTCATAAAAAGGTCATGCGCCGGATGGTCGAATGGACAGTCGAATCGAAGTCGATCGTCGAGAACGGAGACCTCTTCATCGGTCATGGTGACGACCTAGAAAAAGCCGAACAGTTCGAGAAGATGGTCCGCGAACATCTCGAACCGAAGCACATCACGAAGACACTGGTCGGGTCTGCCATCGGTGCCCACACCGGTCCCGGTCTACTCGTCATCGCCTATTTCGAGGCATGAAAAAATGAGCTCTCCCGATTTTCGGGCGAGCTCATTTTCGTTTAGCGATTCCAGTTTTTAAATCCATCACCGAACTGCGCGTAATTTTCGTCTTGGAATACACCGTCCACAAATTTCGGTACATCTACCGGCAACTTCCCTTGTGGCTTCACTTCACCGAAGATGGCACGAATGCCTGCCGGTAAGTTCGGACCAGCCGACTTCAAGTTGCCCGCCTCCGAATCTGGACCGTTCGGATCGCCTTTGAATCCATAGATTAAGAGATGTGCGGGGGCATCCGGTTGAACGGCAATGTCGTATGGGTTGCGCAAACTGAGTAAAACCGATTGTTTCCCTGTCTCATTTGCATAACGGAACACTTCGGCCGGTACATAATGATCAGCTGATGTCGGTTTTAATTTCGCGCTGTTGTTCACGTTCGAACCGACGATGATATAGTCAGCCGCCTCAACTTGTTGCCGTAGTGCCGGATTTTGATCTAGATGCGGCGTTGATGCTGAGTAGTTGGCCGTGATGACGTTCACGTCTTTCATATTCCCTGCATTCTTTTCTAGTGACTTGATTGTTTTCACCATGCTATCCGTTTGGTCTTTCGCTGGCGACAAGACGAGCACCGTGTCTCCTTTTTTCGGTTTGAATGGGAGCGTCTTCTTCTCGTTCTTCACGAGAGTGACTGCCGCCTCCGCGATTTCACGTTCCTTCGCTTTATGCTCAGCGCTCCCTACCGTCGCATTCGCTTCTGCGAGCTTCATCTCGAGCGTCGTGGAGTCCGTCGTTTCTCCCCAAATTCCACGCTCTGCTTTCAGTTTTAAAATGCGTTCCACTGATTCATCGATGGTCGCCTCCGATAAACGTCCATCCTTCACTGCCGCAATGACTTCCTCAAAGATTGCTTCGAGTTTGATCACATCTGCTTCCGAGCGTAAAATCGTCGGCATGAGCGCGATGTCGACCCCTGCTTCGAACGTCTTGATGACCGCCTCTGCTTCCGTAAAATTGTCTGCGATGGCTTGCATGTTGAGTGCGTCGGTCACCACGATTCCTTCATATCCAAGTTCCTCACGAAGCACTCCCGTGATGACATCATCCGAAAGCGTCGCCGGGAGTGGGAACGTGCCGCGTTCTGATTCGACGACCTCGTCCTCGATTTGTGGCATCCCGATATGCGCCGTCATGATCATGTCGATTCCTTCTGTGATGGCACGTTTGAACGGTAACAACTCGAGACCACGCAACTCGTCGAGTGATTTATCGACAACCGGTAACCCATAATGCGAGTCGACGGCCGTATCGCCATGACCTGGGAAATGTTTCGCCGTTGCTGCAACACCTTGGTCTTGAATACCTTGTGTCATCGCGGAACCGAGTTCCCCGACTAGTTCAGGGTCGCTCGAGAACGAACGGACGCCGATGACCGGATTCCCCGGATTGTTGTTGACGTCAAGTACCGGTCCGAAGTTCACGTTTACCCCGAGTGCGTTCAATTCAGAACCGATGATTTTCCCTGCATCATAGGCATATTGACTGTTACGTGTGGCCCCGAGTGCCATATTCCCCGGTAAATTCGTTCCCGTCCCAAGTCGTGTCACAATCCCACCTTCTTGGTCGATCGTGACGAATAACGGGACATCATTGCTGGCATCTTGTTTCACGACTTCTTGCAAATCATGAACGAGTTTCGTCGTCTGTTCCGTTTCCTTCACGTTCTCCGCAAACAATATCACTCCACCGAGATCGAAACGATCGATGACACGCGCCACTTCCGGTGCAAGAGATGTATGGTTCGCCCCGTTCCATAATCGGAAGTCCGGCATGATCATCTGCCCGATTTTTTGTTCGAGCGTCATCGACTCTAGCTTCGTGTTGACGCGCTGGTCAATCGACATCGTCGGCGTCCCTTCCGCCACGACCGCGTCTGCTGCTGGAACCGACGAGACGAGCAATGCCGTCGTCAATCCGAGTGTTGCCGTCCAATTCAGTGCCTTGTTCATGTTCCCACTCCCCTTAGTCAAATTTGGCTGACCCCCAAACGAAAAGGCATGGAGGAAGAAGCGTTGCCTCATCAACGCTCGTTCACCCCATGCCTGATCGCATCAGTTACATTTGGTCCTTATTCAGGTGGTCAACAACAGTATAGCAACTCCACTTTTTAGAAACAATTGTTCAAGTGAAAGCGTAACCATTTTGAAACAATGTTTCTGTTTTGATACACAGTGAACTGTATTGGCAAAACCAATAATTTCTGTGGTTCGTTTTTGATTCGTTTTTTGGTAAACTCAATTCGATACAGGTTAACTTTCAAAAAGGGGGAAATTATTGTGGCAAGAGGGGAACTGAAACGTAAGCCGGAATGGTTAAAGATTAAATTAAACACGAATGATACGTATACCGGCCTAAAGAAGATGATGCGCGAGAAAAATTTACATACGGTATGTGAGGAAGCGAAATGTCCGAACATTCATGAATGTTGGGCGGTACGTCGGACCGCGACCTTCATGATTCTTGGAAGTATCTGTACACGTGCTTGCCGTTTTTGTGCCGTCACGACTGGGAAACCGAACGAGCTCGATTGGGAAGAGCCAAAGCGTGTCGCCGAATCGGTTCGACTTATGAACTTGAAACACGTCGTCATCACGGCTGTCGCGCGTGACGACTTGAACGATTACGGGGCTACTGTCTTCGCAGAAACGGTTCGCGCGGTTCGCGCCATGAACCCGGAGACATCGATTGAGGTGCTCCCGTCAGACATGATGGGTGACTTCTCTGCCTTGCAGACGTTGATCGATGCGGGTCCTGACATCATGAACCATAACTTAGAGACAGTCCGTCGCCTCACACCGAGAGTCCGTGCGAAAGCAACATATGACCGCACGCTCGAGTTCTTGAAGCGTTCGAAAGAATTGAACCCGGATATCCCGACGAAGTCATCGATCATGGTTGGGCTTGGGGAGACGAAAGAGGAATTGATTGAAGCGATGGATGACCTCCGCGCGCACAACGTCGACATCTTAACGCTCGGTCAATACTTGCAGCCGACGAAGAAACACCTCGAGGTGGAACGTTACTACCATCCGGACGAGTTCGCCGAGTTGAAAGAGATTGCTCTATCAAAAGGATTCTCACATTGTGAGGCAGGTCCACTCGTCCGTTCGTCATACCACGCGGATGAACAAGTACACAAGGCGCGTCGCCACACGATGTTGCCAATCGACTAACAGAAAGAAGAGAGATTATGACTGGTACGACGTGGCACTTACTTAGAACTGAATCGACTTCACCGGCTAAAAATATGGCGATTGATGAAGCCATCGCCAATTGGGTCGCAAAGGGAGAACTCAAACCGACGCTTCGTTTTTATTCATGGGCACCTCATGCAATCAGCGTCGGACGTTTCCAGCGAGCGACGCGTGACTTGGATCGGGACGCCCTCAAAGCGAACAATATTCCGGTCGTTCGTCGCTTAACAGGGGGACGTGCCGTGTTGCATGCGGATGAGTTGACGTATAGCGTCATCTTGCCCGAATCGACCCCTGCCCTCCCGACGAATATCATCGAGAGCTATCGCCTACTCACGGAAGGGGTTCGTTGCGGATATCACGAACTCGGCGTCCCCGCCGAATTTTCGGTGCCATTGACGGAAGAGGATCGCGAAGCGCTCCGCAAACCAAAATCGGCCGTCTGCTTCGATGCTGCTTCATACTATGAGCTTACTGTTGACGGGAAGAAGATTGCGGGTAGCGCACAAGTGCGCCACCAAGGGGCCGTGCTTCAACATGGTTCGATTCCTCTCTCCGTCGATGATGAGGTGTTGTTTGACTGTTTCGCGATGGATGAGACGGAGAAACACGAAGCCAAAACCCGCTTCAGCGAAAAAGCCGTCGCCTTGAACGACACGTTAAAGCGTTTCGTTTCCTTTGACGAAGTAGCGGCCGCATTCGAGACCGGCTTCAAGGACGCTTTCTCGTTGACGTTCGAACCGCTTGTCTTCACGAAAGAACAGCAAGCCGAAATCGATTTGCTCGTCAAGAAGTACGAGAGTGATGAATGGGTCTGGAAACGCTAAAAAGATTGTCCCTTTTGATCAGGGACAATCTTTTTTTATGCCGCGTTCGCTCGGCGCAACAGATGGCGCACTTCTCGGAACGTGACGAATGTTTTGTTGTTCGCATCATACAATTTGTAGCGTAACGATTTCAAACTTGAAAACAGTCCGATTGTCGTCGCCCGTTGTAACGGCGGTGTCGACGTATGTGCTTTTTCTAGATGGTAGTTCGGCACGCGTGGACTCAGATGGTGGACATGATGGAATCCGATATTACCCGTCACCCATTGAAGCACTTTCGGCAACTCGTAATACGAGCTTCCTTCGATGGCCGCCTTTACATAATCCCATTCCTGCTCATCTTCAAAATAGGAATCTTCGAACGTATGCTGAACATAGAACAACCAAATTCCGAGCACACCGGCGATGAACATCGTCGTTCCTTGTACAATCAAGAACGCTTGCCAACCGATCAGATAGATGAGCGCGCTATATAGGACGACGAGAGAAATATTGATGAGATACGTATTTTGTCGTTCTTTTTTCCGCGCGTCCTTTCGGTTGAAACGACTCGTGACGAGAATAAGCCAAAGTGGTCCGAGACCGAACATAACGAGCGGATGACGATATAGGCGATACTTTAGACGAGTCCATTTTGACGCTTCGATATACTCCTCAATCGTCATGACCCAGATGTCGCCGACACCCCGTTTATCCAAATTCCCACTCGATGCATGATGAATCGCATGCTCTCGTTTCCACTTCTCGTATGGAAATAACGTCAAGACCCCTGTAATGGTTCCGACAATCGCGTTCGCCTTCTTATTTTTAAAGAATGAACCGTGTGTGCAGTCATGGAAGATGATGAACATCCGCACGACAAATCCTGCTGCAATCAACGTGAACGGCAATGTCAGGAAAATCGAGACACTTAGTAGTTGGTACGCTAAAAACCACGATACGAGAAACGGTAAAATCGTATTGATCATCTGCCGCACACTGATCCGAATATCGGACTTTTCAAACGGCGAGACGTGCTTTCTTAATTGGGCAATCTTTTCTTTACTCATAACAACCTCCTTGAATTCAACAGCGTCACAACGCAAAAATATAGATAAAACCAACAACCAACGTTGTTCAATGTGAATTCATGGATCGGAAGTATTCCCTATCAAGAATTAACACTAGGTCATTATATCACGTATAAAACTTATGTGGTGAAAATTCAGAAAAAAGACTCGCCCCTATCTTTAGAGACAAGTCTAACTGATTCATTGTTGCGTATAGATGGAAACCGAGCCACCGTTGACGAAGAACTCGCCCCAACCGTCCGCATTGATCGTCACGAGACGTCCGTTATTTCCTGTCATGTCTTTCCACACTTCCCCTGCATTCTGTTTTCCGACATACATCCATTTCGCCCCGCCTGGTCCGTCCGATAAAATCGTTGCAAGACCAGACTTCGCACGGTCCGTCACTCCTTCACGTGTCCATCCGATGACGTCTTGGTGATTGATGTAATCATGTTGTGTGCCGTAGGCGAAATCTTTACGCGCTTTCAAAATGGGTTGAAGCGACGCTGACATATTCGGTATTTCACGGTTCGTCGTCCCTTTCGTTCCATAATAATCTCCGTAGAATAGTGCTGGATACCCTTGACCACGTGTCATGATGGTCGCGTAGGCAAGCGGTTTGAACCAATTCGCGACTGTTGACTCAAGTGACTGTCCTGGTTGCGAATCATGATTGTCGACAATCGTCACAGCGAGTGTTGGGTGCTGCTCGACGACCGTACCTTTTAAAATGTTCCGCATGTCATAGTAACCGCCACCATTCCCTGCCGCTTGGAAATTGTAATGGAGTGGTACATCGAATACGGAATGAGTGTAGCCCGTCTTGGTCAAGTAATCATTGATGGCCCCTAAGTCATTCTTCCAATACTCCGCAACAGTGAACATCTCTTTTCCGGTTGCCTGACGAACACTCGTCACCCATTCCTTTAAGTATGAATGATTGATATGCTTCACCGCATCCAGTCGGAAGCCGTCCAATCCAAGCGAATCCGCGTACCATTTCCCCCAGTTTTTCATCTCCTGACGTACTTCCGGATGCTCAAAATCGACATCGGCGTACATCAAGTAGTCATAGTTCCCGTTCTCACCCGACACTTCACTATCCCATGCCTTACCCGTACTCTTGAATTTGTAGATTCGGCTCAGACTTCGTGATTGATCCCAGTCGGTCCCATCAAAATGATACCAACGCCACTTGAACGGCGAGTATGTATTGTTCCGTCCAGCAAAATTGAATCCAGTCCAGGCAGAAATGGCATATTCCCCAGACGTCTCTTGATTCCGGTTAGAAGGATTGACCTCGACAGCTTGAACGGATTCGGTATAATCCGCTCCGCCTTTATGGTTCATGACGACATCCCCATATACGCCAATCCCTTTCCCGCGTAAGTTGGAGATGGCCGACTGTAGCTGCGCTTTTGTTCCATACTTTGTCCGAGTCGTTCCTTTTTGATTAAATTCTCCAAGGTCATACAGATCATACGCCCCGTATCCAACATCATTTTGTGATGTCCCTTTATACGCTGGTGGGATCCAAACGGTCGAGATCCCGATATCTTTTAAGTGCTGCGAATCGTTCGAGAGTCGGTTCCAGTGTTGGCCATCGTTTGGAACATACCATTCAAAGTATTGCATCATCGTACCGTTCTGTGGGGTCGCTGCCTGTGCGACCGGTTGCCCCGAAAGCAGTGCAATCGATGTCACTCCAGCTAGGACAGCAATCCCTTGTCGTTTCTTCAACATCCTTCATTCCTCCTCAAATAGTTAATGAAAGCGCTTGCATTAATAATTGTGAATGATTTTTAATTTGTTGCATAGATAGACACTAAAAAACAGTTCTCTCTCCCTAACTATTTCTCATTCGAATAGTTCAGTCGAACGAAACAAAGACGGATGGCTTGTGCCATCCGCCTAGTCATCCTTCCCGGCTAATTCGTTTGCGTTTGAAACGGTAGCCGATGTACGGAAGTCCTGTAAACACGAGACCGATTGTCACGAGTAGTTGAATCCCAATCAATATTGTCTCGACAACGGTTGGCCAATCAAACTGAAACAACGAAAAGAGTGCAATCCATAAAATACCTAGGATGAGCGCAGCTCTTCCCATCTGACGCTCCATGTCATGATATTTTTCCTCTGTTGTTTCGACATCCGAGTAAATCGGCTTGGCATCTCGATCTCCTTTGAAAATATGAATCTCATCCCCGGTTGATGTGACATGTTCCCACCCGCTCGACGCAAACAGGTCAAAGTAGTCTTCGTCTGGACGAGTACGATAGTCCAAACTATACTGAACGTCTTCCGGTTCCCCTTCAACGAGCGTGTATCCTAGCGGGGCAAACTTCTTCAAATGCCATCCCTTGGCCGCCATTCGTTCTAGTTTCCGCATCTCACGCTCTTCAGCAAACGCCAATCCCCAGCTCGACATATACTTTTGTCTCATCTTGATCCCTCCATATCCAAAATGGCACAGGCATCTTCGACCATCGCCTGTCGTCTCTTCACATCATCCGTTAAAATCGAGCGGCCTTTATTCGTGATTCGATAGTTCTTTTTCTTTCCGTCCCCATCCATCGGTTCAATCAGTTCGGCGTTCAACAACTTTTTGATAATCGTATACATCGAAGCCGGACCAATTTGCATTCGCCCTCGCGTGGTCTCTTCGACAAATTGCATGACTAAATAGCCATGACGCGGCGTCGTGAGCGCCAACAGGATATAAAACATACTATCCGTCAGTTCCCCTAACTCTAATGAGTCCGTTCGCGGCATCTTTCCACCTCCTATATCATTGAATGATATATTTCTTATACTCAATATATATCGTTAAATGATATATGTCAATAAATGATATAAAAAAAGCCGCACCCTTTTAGGTATGCGACTTCAAGATAAACGGTTTTAACTAGTGACATAGTCTAAATCATGCAAGATATACGCCAGGAAGAAAATCATGCTTGGATTCTCATATCGCATCTGGACTTTACGGAGCTGCTCGCGATACGTGACCTCATACTCGGCCCCGTTCATCTTCCGCTCCATGTTCATCTTGATGAGCGCATCAAGCTTGTCCATCATGTCGACGAGCATTCCCTCATACGTATCGTCTTTCGAGTCAGCCATATATCGACGGAACGCCGGTTGCATATACTCAGGCAACAGTCCAAGCAGACGTTCACTTTCCGCTCGCTCGTATGCCTCAAACGCAGCCCCCGTCTCTTGCGTCGAATGTTTGACTGGACCGAGCACGTCTCCGGTCACCCCTTCAACTAAATCGTGACAGAGAAGACGAGCCACGAGTTCGGCGACATCGACATCGACGTCGTACTTCTCACGCTCTAAGAGCCCACTGAACATACCGAGCGCGGCAGCCCGGAAACCATGAATCGCATCGTTGTCGTCAATCGTGTTAAAGCGACCTTTCCAGCGACGGACACTATCCATCCGCATGACGTTCTCGATGAATCGCAACACATCTGTTTCTGCCTCGACCTGGTCGAACAGCCAGCGGACCGAATCAATCGGATGATGTCGGAGTGCGGCTTTCATCTCTTCTAGCTTGTCATCAAAGTGCGGAGAGCCGTGCGCGACTTCTCGTCGCACGAACAACATCGCATCGAACGAATCAATTCCGTCCACGATTCGACCTTCGAAAGAATCATCTTCCGCTTCCACCACGAAACGATGAAAGTGAGGACGTAATGATTGCGACAGCAGCTCGACAAGACCGAGACTCGCTGTTCGTTCCATACGCTCGATGTGACCGATCAAGGTCGGTTCTTTTTTCGTCCGGTGCATGATCGGGCCCGTCTGGACTTCATTCATGTCGTGGAAAATGGCTTTCCCGAGTAAATCGAGCAAATCGACTTCACGTCCGTTCTCTTTTTCCACATAAGCCGCGATCAAGCTAAAGACCGCGACACGAAAGCTATGACTCGCTGCGTTATCATGATAATGGGGGGCATATTCATCCCACCGTTGCACGTTTTGCATACGTGTCATCTTTCGGATAAACGTTCCGTTATGCATGGTTTCACTCCTTACGATAATCGTTCAAATACATCGTCATGACAGACGACATATAACATGTCTGTTTCCTGAAGCGGCAAATCGAGCATCGTCGCCACATCCAAGCGGTCATTGACCGCGATGAGTGTCACCCCTGATTCAAGTAACGCTGTATTTGCTTGTCGAACATTCTGCCACTCGACTTTTGGTTTCAACGCTTGAATGTTCCCACCTGACTGTTTGCTCAACAACTGACGGAAAATTGCTGTCGTTCCAGGTTGTAACGTCGCTTTTGCCATCAAGAGGGAGACCGAGTCGTTCGCTAAAATAAAATCGTCGACGCGGACGTGTTTAAATTTCGAGATATTTCTTTCTTCACACACTTCGACGACCGTGTGCAAGTCCACCTGATACTCAGAAGAGAGTGCCTCGACCGCTGACGCGATTAATAACGACTTCCCATCGGCGAGTAACGTCTCCGTGATACGGGCATCCGCAAAAATCGCGACGCGTCGCGCCTTCAAGACGTTTGCTTGCAGCAATACCGCTTCATCCGAAGCATCGCCTGATACGAAGTGAACTTGATCGTGCACGTACGGTTCCTCAACTAACTGATCAATCAATACGATCTCTGCTTTCGGTTCGTAGTTAAGCACTTCATCGATTGCTTTCTTCGTCTTCGGGGACCACCCGATATACACATAATGTCCTTCTCCACGATACACTAGTCTTCCCTCCCGTTTTAGCCGTTGAAACGTCGCACCGATTTCAACCAATTTTCCAATCAACGCCCCGATAATCCCAATCCCGAATAGGAATAAGAATATCCCGAGCCATCGCCCTGCCACGGAGGACGGATAAAAGTCCCCGTATCCGACGGTCGTCAATGTCGTCATCGTCCACCAGAACGAATCAAACAGTGATCCGAATGTCTCTGGTTCTAAAACATAACCGAGCACGGTTCCTAAGATAATGATGCCAATCGAAGCTAAGACGACATTCAAAAATGATAATTTCGCTAACCCTTTCCACACACGAAATAAGATATGCACTGTTTCCCCCTCCTTCTCTCTTATATACTAAACGTAACCACAAAAAGATTCACGAAACCATTTTGATGGTGATTCCGTATAAGAAGAAAAAAGGAAGGACTGACTTATGAACTCCATCGTCTTAGAGTATCGTCTCTATAAAAATGAATTATCGTTCGAACCACTATACCATTACACGTCTCTCGGCTTAGACGAAGTGCTAGCTCGTCGTGAATGTGAGTTTTTCGTCAAAGACGGCATGACCTACAAACAACGCTCGTCTGCCCTTGAAGGCGATCAATACTTTTTAATTTATGTCGATCGCTATACAGAGGGACCGATGGACAAGCACGAAACGAGCGACATCAAAGTCGAAATCCGCACGCTCGACGACCGGTTTGACAACCCATTACTCGAAGCCTATTACGTCGACCGCCACCTTGATGCACTCGCCATGCTCGGAAGCCAGTACTTGTATGTCGCCGGTAAAGAATATGAGCGCGATTCAGCAGAAACAGATGAAGATCGTGGTGTGTATGTTATCTACGTCACACCGACTGGTTATGAATTGGAGGAATCAACATGAAGACAAGCAAGAAAATTTTAAGCGGACTATCCGTTGCGGTATTGACCACTTCCCTTGCCGCGTGCGGTGGGGATGAATATGAAGAGGCGGCACTCCCGGAAGAACCGACCGGATACGAATGTGACGATTGGGACTGGGATGACGAGACCGAGTCGTATTATTGTGACGACGACCGCTCTCCGCACTATGGTAGCTACTTCTTACTCGGTAGCCTGTTCCGCTCAAAAAATGCGTTGAAGAGCTCTTCGTCGTATAAGACGTACAAAGCCAACGGTGGTGCGACCGGTGCCGTATCGAACGGCTCAAATTCAGGATCGTCAAAATCTGGACTCGGCAGTGGCTCTAAAGGTGGATTCGGCGGATGACGCGTGACGAACTTTACAGTCAAATCCCTTATTTTTGGCCCGATTTAAACGATGAAGAATATGCCTTATATGATTGTTTTGAGATGACCGCCTCGCAGGTTGCCTCTATCCGAGAGGCAACCGAGGCGGTTGACTCGATTTTTCGGAAGACGAATCAATTATTACGCACCCTACCTGACGAAACGCTCCGACTGCTTGGTTACCCTGAGGCGAGTCTGCCGTTCTTACGGGAGAAGACGATACCGCAGGAGACGATCATCGGTCGTTACGACTGGATCATGAAAGATGATCAACTCAAGTTGATGGAGTTCAATGCAGATACGCCGACCTTCATTAAGGAGCTGTTTGATGTGAACGGCGTGGTCGCTTCCGAGTTTGGTCTACTCGACCCGAACAGGGAAGCCACCCCCCAACTGAAAATTGAGCTGCGGAAAGCGATCGTCGCCGCGTGGAATCGACTCAAACGAGAAGGCACACCGAAAATCGTTTTTACGGCACATGATGATAACATCGAAGACAAGTGGACGGCACGATTTTTACAAGAAACGCTCGACGTACCGTCTGAATTCGTACCGTTGCACACTTTACTCGTCGACGAAGACGGCGTCTACACACCATCGGGTGAGCGAATTGACATCTTATATCGCCAAACATATCCGATTGAGCACCTTGTGGACGACCGGGCTCCAGACGGAGACTTGATTGGCATTCGGTTACTTGAACTCGATCAACAAAAATACGTGTCACTGCTCAATCCCCTCTCTGCGTTTCTCATGCAATCGAAAGGCGTACAGGCGCTGATTTGGGAATTGTATGAGACCGAGACACTATTCGATCAAGCCGAGCGCGACATCATCGGAACATATTTTTTACCGACTTACTTAGAAGACACACCGTTTCTCGGTGAATCGGACTATGTCAAAAAGCCGGCATTCGGACGTGAAGGGGACTCCGTCATCTTGTATACGAAAGATGGCCAACCGTTTCATCGCGAAACATTACAAACGTATGCGGAAGAAACGGCCGTGTACCAACAGTTCATCGAACTCCCGACACGGATGACGACAACCGTCAAAGGTCGTATGGAGACACATTACATGGTCGGATGTTTTTGCTTGAACGGACACCCATCCGCACTCGGCGTCCGCGCCGGCAGCATGATCACGAACAACCAATCTTATTACTTAGCCGTTGGCACACCTATACAAAAGGAGACGAACTCATGACATTCATCACACTCGATTCAATCTTAAGCTTCCTGGCCCACCTCGGGACAGGATTCGGTCTCATTCTCGCGGGACTCATCATCTTCGCACTAACGACCAAATATTCGGAACGCAAGTTAATCAAAGAAGGCAACATGGCTGTCGCGTTGAAACTTTGGGGGAAAGCACTAGGACTCGCCATCGTCATTTATACAGTCTGGGCGAACAGCGTCAACTTGCTCGATGCGTTCATCTGGGGACTCGTCGGTATCGCCGCCCAAGTATTGGCGTTCTGGACGTTTGAATACATCCTTACACCAGGCGTGAATTTAGAAAAAGAAGTCGAGAATGGAAACATGGCCATCGGTTTCAGCTTGTTCGCCGCATCACTCGTCGTCGGGATCATCGTCGCCGCGAGCTTGACGTACTAATCAAACACCCCATGCACGCATTTGCGAAGCATGGGGTGTTCGTATTTATAAAAGTCAGGAGGAACAATCATGTCGAAGCGAATCATCTTACTCACAATCGTTTCCGGTCTCATCATCGTAGCCATCGCAGTCGGTGTCGGACTTTACACCTACACTAACATTCAGGCTGGTGACTCATACGAAAATGCCGAAAAAGAAATGAATCGTTATATGACGACGAACAATTGGTATACGTTTGAAATTCATAATATGGAACAGTCCGTTCTCTCTTTTTACACAAATGAAGACCGCTCCGTCATCGGTCTAGCTGAGATTGATGTCGAAACAGGGAACTTAGGGTCTGTCACGAAACAAACAGAGCCGAATCAGCCTTTTGATTTCGTCATCCTTCGAGTTGAAGACATGGAGTACATCGGTGTTCACCTTAAAGAGCGACCGGAAGATGTCGTCTATTTACGGTTAAACGGTGACGATGTCTCAAAAGATTTTCTTGTCAACGATCCCGAAATTGAAAGCTACACCATGACATATGTCATTGAAACATCACGACCGTCAGATGGTTCGTGGTCACTTGAAACATTGGATGCCAACAAACAAGTCATACATTCAAGTAAACTCACGGAATAACCTATATTGTGCATCAAGACGACTTTTTCCAGTCGTCTTTTTTAGTTGGTCGCAAGAACTCCAGACGGCCCGAAAAATTCATATCGTGCCTGTGGAATAGCGCGAACGACCGTTTCCATCATCGCATTCGGTCCGCACGTATAAACATCATGCCCTTCCACATCAAGTTCCTCAAGGTGTGACTTATTCATGCAACCCGATACGTCATCTGCATGTGTGAGCAGATGAAGCCCTTCCTTCACGAGTTCATCGAGTTCGTCTCCGAGTGGACGAAGGTCCATACTCCGAACCGCGTGCAATAACGTGACAGGACGTCCTTGTTCGAGTGCCGTCTTCGCCATGTTGAAGAGGGGCGTAATCCCGATTCCTCCCGCGATGAGTGTGAGCGGACGTTTAGACGTTTCAAGGATGAATTCTCCTGCTGGTGCGCTCATCGGGACTTCTGTTCCGACCGTCTGCTCATGAAGCCAGTTTGAGACGAGTCCCTCCGTTTTCGGCGCAATCCAGTAGCCGTCTTCTGTCGTCTCGATGACACTATATTGACGGTGATGTAGGATGTCCTCTCCTGCAATGCGCGCTTGAACCGAGACATATTGTCCTGGGATGGCTGTGCCAATAACTCCATCTTTCGCGACGAGACGGAATCGTTTCACTTCAGGTGTATCTACTATGATTTCTTCGATGACGAACGGTTTGAATCCGACCCATGGCGCGTCATCATACATTTTTTTCTCGAGTGAGATGAAGACATCGGCAATCACACCGTAAGCTTTTGCCCATGCATCGATGATGTCAGGTGTTGCAGCTTCACCGAGTACGTCTTGAATCGCCGCAAGCAAGTTCTCACCAACGATCGGATAATGCTCCGGGCGGATGTTCAAACTTTTATGTTTATGAAGTGCTGGTTGGATGGCAGGAAGAATCGCTTCGAGTCGGTCGATATGAAGCGCAGCCGCATAGACCGCGTTCGCGAGTGCTTCCGGCTGACGTCCTCGCTTTTGGTTCGTATGGTTGAAGAAGTGACGAACTTCTGGATTTTGTTCAAACATTCGTTGATAAAAATGCTTCGTGATCGTCACACCATTTTCTTTCAAAACTGGTGCCGTCGCCTTTACAATCTCAATCGTTTGTTGATCTAACATGTGAATTTCCCCCTTTTGTTTTGTACACGTTCATTATGTGAGTCAAGTCACTTTAAAGCAATATATTAAATACTTGTTTAAAGTAGATTTCACGTTTCTGACTTATTTTCGCCATCACCCTTTCACATTTGTTCGAATCGCACTTTTTTGGATTGTCTTGTACAATGAAACGAGAGGTGATGATGGATGAGACTCACGCAAACATGTGACTACGCACTGCGAACGTTGATGTATAGCGCTACGTTTTCACATCGGCTCGTCACGATTCAAGAAGTGGCAGACCAATATAACATCTCCAAAAACCATGTCATGAAGGTCGTATATGAGCTTGGGAAACATGGTTATTTGGAATCGGTGCGTGGTCGAGGCGGCGGCTTTCGACTCGCACGACCGATGGATGACATCAATGTAGGGGAAGTCGTTCGGACGATGGAACCGTTCGAACTCGTGGAATGCTTCGGGGAAGGCCGATGCGTCATCGCACCTGCCTGTGATTTACGAGGTGTTTTGAATGAAGCCATGTTGGCGTTTCTTCATGTACTCGATCGTTACACGATTGCGGATCTCGTCGTCAACCGAACGAACGAACTCGCCATGTTATTAGGCGTACAAAACCCGACGGACTGAAATGGTCCGTCGGGTTTTCCGCTTACAAAGACTTTAGTTTTGATTCGATTTCTGCTCGCTTTGACTCAAGAAACGGAGGCAAGGCTAATCGCTCTCCGAGTCTCTCAAGCGATTCATCCATCGCAAATCCCGGTTCATCTGTTGCCAGTTCCACTAAGATTCCGCTCGGTTCGCGGAAGTAAATCGACTGAAAATAGTAACGGTCAATAAGACCAGAGTGGCTGATTCCATGTGCGTCAAGCTTCTCGATCCACTTCGTCATATCGTCTGTTTCTTCCACTCGAATCGCCACATGATGCACACTCCCTCGCCCTGGTCGTTCCGATGGCAAATCCGGCCGATCGACGAGATGAATCTCTGTTGCCACACCACCCTCGCCCGTCTCAAAGACACGCACGTCATGTCCATCCCGTTCAAATGTCGTTACATATCGATAGCCAAGCACTTCTGTCAGCACCCGTGCCGTCTTGTCAATCCGCCGTACCGTCCACTCACTGAATCCGAGACCGAAGATGCCGAGGTCCGTTGGCACTGGACCTTTGCTCCAAGGTGTCCCGCTCCCTCCTTCTACAAGACAGAGACGTTGACCCTCATGATCTTCGAACGAAAGGGTCGCCCTTCCTAAAACCAACTCGATTTCTCCGTAAGATACATCGAACGCGTCAAAACGCTCCTGCCAGTACGCGAGCGCTCCATCCGGCACCCTGAGTGCTGTCCGAGAAATACTGCTTGACCCTCGATACGTCTGTCCGAGAAACGGTAACTCAAAGAACGTCAAATCGGTTCCAGGCGTACCCGTCTCGTCTGCATAGAACAAGTGATACATCGATGGGTCATCCTGGTTAATCGTCTTTTTGACGAGCCGCATCCCTAGTATTTCCGTGTAGAATCGCAAGTTCTTCTTAGCATCCCCGGTCATCGCTGACACGTGATGTTGTCCACTAATCATCTTCATCCCTCATCTCCCCTTTCGACTATATCGTTATTGTATCATCCCCAAATGAGTAAAGTCCTCTTTACATTATGTAAAGTTTGTTTTACACTAGTGGTAGAAACTAGAAATGAGGTGGCACGATGCCATTGATCAACCGCGTGAAAGAACTGCGTGCCCGGCACCAGTTAACCCAAGGTGACCTGGCCGAAAAAGTTGGTGTGACGAGACAGACGATCATCTCGCTCGAGAAAGGCAGCTACACGCCGTCGCTCATGCTGGCGATGCACATCGCAAGGGTGTTTGAGGAACCGGTCGAATCTATATTCACAATCGAGGAGGAATCACAATGAAACATGTCGTCATTCAATCTATTTCAAGTATCATCCTGTATGTCCTGATGGCTTTTCTATTCAGTTCGTTTTTATCTGATATGTCGAAAACAGTCATCGAGTCTGACCGATTCTTAGTTGAATTTAATCTACTTCCACTACTTTTACTCGTTGTTTTTGGCATCGTTTGGACAGTCTATTCGTTTAACACCCGGCCGAATAAACAGTTGAGCTTTGCCCAATGGTCCGTCCGGATGACAGAGTTCAGTGAGGTCGATGAGCGTGAACAAATCATCACAGCGAAAGCGACAAAAGCTGCCTACGTCTCGTTCGGCATTTCAGTCCCAATCCTTATGGGATCGTTCATGTTCTATCCGTTATTTGAAGAGACGCTCCCTGCCTATCCAATATACGCCCTTGCTTCTACATTGATCATCGCGACACTCGTTTATATGACGACCTGGATTCGCGGCTATCGACATTAAGGAATTCATCACGAATTCCTTTTTTTTGTGTCCATTTTTCATCGATTCGGCTATCATGATTGCCAATTCTATTACACCGTGCTTATATATAACTAAATGGTTATATAAAGAATGTAAGGAGTCTTGCTTTGTGAAAACCGTCGATTTGACGATTGGAAACGTGCAACGCGTCATTCTGGCTCTTGCCCTTCCGCTCGTCGGTAGCTCGTTATTACAATTTACGTATAGTCTCGTCGACATGTTTTGGGTCGGTGCGCTCGGGAGCGATGCTGTGGCAAGTATCGGTGCAGCTAGTTTTTATATCATGCTCGGACAGGCGATTCAATCGTTGATTGTCGTTGGCGCCGGCATCAAAGTATCACAAGCTGTCGGGAGACGTGACCTCAATTCGGTTCAGCGTCATGTCCGGGCCAGCAGGCGTCTGAATCTAACACTCGGTCTTTCGTACGCCTCACTACTAATTATGTTCGGTCATACATTCATCGGCTTTTTGAATATGGGTGCCCCCGCTGTGGAGCAGCTTGCGTATGAATATTTGTTCGTCAGCGCGCCGATGCTCATCTTTTCTTTCTTTAATTTGCTGTTTGCTCGTCTATTCAGTGCATATGGCAATACGACAACAGCGATGCGAATCAATGCGACAGGTGTCATCCTCAATATGATTCTCTCCCCGATTTTCATTTATCCATTCCAACTCGGTGTGATCGGGGCTGCCCTTGCAACACTTGTCGCCAACGTCATGATGTTCGGATTGTTTTGGCACCGCGCTCGTACATTATTCAATTGGGATGAAGTCGTTCAGCCGACTCGAGCTGACTATAAAGAAATCATCCGTCTTGGTTTTCCGATGGCAACCCAACGGATTTTGTTCACGGTAATCAGTATTTTTCTTGCCCGCATGATTGGCTCATACGGGACGGAAGCGATTGCGGCACAGCGCATCGGACTTCAAATCGAATCGATTGCCTACATGATGATTGGTGGCTTGAACGGAGCAATGGCTAGCTATACCGGTCAAAACCTCGGGGCACGAAAAGTAGATCGTGTTTATGAAGGTTACCGGGTAACGACCCGACTCGGGATGGTTTACACAGGATTCATTATGTTGTTCTTTTTATTCGTCCCAGATTTACTCATTGGTCTATTCGTCGATGACGTTCGAACCATCGAAATTGGGGCGAGCTACTTGCGAATTATCGGCATTTCGCTCGTCTTCTCATCGATTGAAATGATCGGAAACGGATACTTCTCAGGACTCGGATTACCGAAAATCCCCGCGACCATCTCGATTATTTTCACAGTGGCCCGTATCCCGCTCGCATTTTTTCTTGAGCCTTATCTCGGAATCGATGCTATCTGGTGGAGTATCGCCATCTCAAGTATCACAAAAGGGCTTGTCTCTGACATCTTTGTCCGACTAACGAAAAAGGAAGTGATTTCCCTTGCAGAAGCAGTTTAATCAACTACCCCACCATCTCATCACAAGTGGAAAATTTGCCATCGAGCGAGAAATGTTACGAGTCACGTCAGAAGGCACACTAGCTGTTACGAAGCATCCAAAAGCACTCGGTCATAAAGCGACACATCCATATATCACGACCGATTTTTCTGAAAGTCAAATTGAGCTTGTCACCCCGACGTTTCCGACGATTGAGGCGGCACATCATTTCTTAGAAACGCTTTACGATATTACGGCGCTCAACATAGGCGATGAACGCCTTTGGCCACAATCGATGCCATGTGCCTTGCCGGAAGGTGGTACGATTCCACTCGCTGATTTTGGTGTGTCCGGAATAGAGGCTAGCCGTTATCGTGAGCATCTGCTCCAAAAATATGGTGCGAAAAAACAACTCATTTCTGGAATCCATTTCAACTTTTCATTTTCCGATGAGATGTTATCCGCATTATACGAAGGATCCCCTGAACAATATCGACACTTCAAAGATCACCTATATTTGAAGTTAGTTCGTCAATATTTACGAATGCGTTGGCTCATCGTCTATTTGCTCGGTGCTACACCAGCCGTTCATGTGAGTTATGAAGAACAATGTGTCAGTCAGATGCAAGCGCTCCATGTAGACACTTTTTCAAATAAACAAGCATTGTCCTATCGGAATAGCGACTGTGGGTATACGAATGTTGAACCACTTTATCCAAATTATGCGACACTCTCTAGTTATATAGATGATGTAAGATGGTTCATTGCCAAAGGCGAGATTGCCAATCCGAACGAACTCTACTCCCCCATCCGATTGAAAACATCGAAAGGTGGTAACGACTTAAATCAACTCGAGGCACACGGTATCGATTACATTGAAATTCGCAATATCGATTTGAATCCGTTTGAAAAGACCGGAATTGCTCGTTCAGATTTACGGTTCCTTCATCTGTTTTTGTTGTACTTGACCTTTACTGAGGAGACATCTCATGTCGATTGGCAAGCTGAAGCGTACAATAATCAACAACGTGTCGCCAAAGAAGGCATGTCTCCCACAAGCATATTGACTCGAGATGGTTACGCCATACCTTTACACACGTACGCGACAGAACTTCTCGACGCCATCGATTCGTTCAACACACACTATGACCTCGGCTTCGAAGATGTCTTTCCCGCTGTACGCGAAAAAATTGATCACGTGGACAGGACGTACGCTTCCCGATTAAAGACGATTATGATCGAGACAGGTTATCACGCATGGTCCCTCGCCCAAGCAGAACACTTTTATGAGGACGCCTATGCAAATCGTTTTCGCATTCACGGTTATGCCGACCTGGAACTGTCTACTCAAATCTTAATGAAATCCGCAATTAAACGTGGTTATCGTGTCGATGTCATCGATCGTTCTGACCAGTTCATTCGGATTCGAAACGGCAAACACGAAGAATACGTCAAACAGGCAACGAAAACATCAAAAGACAATTATGTTTCCGTCTTAATGATGGAGAATAAAACGGTGACAAAGTTTGTACTCGCAGAGCATGACATTCGTGTCCCTGAAGGGGTAGAACTTCAAGAGGAATCGGATTTATCTCAGGCATGGCATTCATTTTCAAAACAACCCATCGTCTTAAAGCCGAAGTCTACAAACTTCGGAGTCGGTATTCACATTTTTAAAGACGGAGCGACGTATGAGGAAGCACTGTCTGCATTTCAGTATGCGAAAACGTTTGATGATGTCGTTTTACTTGAGACATTCTTACCCGGAAAAGAATATCGCTTCCTCGTCATCGGGGATGATGTCGCGGGCATCCTCCATCGTGTCCCGGCGAACGTCACTGGAGATGGCACCTCTTCTATCCGTCAACTCGTTGCGACAAAAAATGAAGACCCGTTACGCGGAAAAGGATACAAGACACCGCTCGAGAAAATCGAAATCGACGAGGTCGTCATCTCATTTTTACGTGCTCAAGGCAAGACCCCCGATAGTATTCCCGCTCTCGATGAGCGTGTCTTCTTACGCGAAAACTCTAATATCAGTACCGGCGGAGATAGTATCGACTATACGGATCAAATTTCTGACATCTATAAGCGTATTGCTGTCGATGCCGCTAAGTCAGTCGGGGCAACCATCTGTGGTGTCGATATGATGATTCCCTCTCTCGATGATGCGCAAATCGAATACGGTATCATCGAATTGAATTTTAATCCCGCCATCCATATCCACGCTTTTCCTTATGAAGGAAAAGAACGACCGATTGGTGAGATGCTACTTGATTTATTGTTTAAATATTGAGTATTCCTGTTTCGGAATATTCTTAATTGGGAATATTCAAAATAAGAGGACGGTGACGAAAAATGGAAGAGAGATTGGCTTCTTTGTTTCAAGCGTTAGCCGACCCGAACCGGTTGCGGATGATCGAATTGTTACGGAAACAAGAGTGGACGGTCGTAATGATGGCAAATCAGCTTGGGATTAGTCAACCGCAGACATCGAAGCACTTGCGAATTCTGTATGATGCAGGTCTCGTCACAGTAACCATTGATGCCAATCGAAGACGTTATGCACTCAAGTCTCAAGCACTCGAACCGTTAGATGCTTGGCGGACCTATATGGCTCGGGAAACAGAGCGACTCGATCGATTGGAGACGTTTTTAGCGGAGTCACAGCGAGAGGAGAATGGATCATGAGTACGGTCAAATCACATGTAGAGGGCACGACATTGATTATGGAACGTCTGTTCAAGGCACCACGCCAACTTGTATTTGAAGCATTCTCGACACCTGCACATTTAGAGAAATGGTGGGGGCCGTCCGGATGGGAGACGAAAGTATACAGCTTCGACTTCAAACCGGGGGGGATTTGGCATTATTGCATGACTTGTGTCGACAAAGAACAAGGTGACTTTTATGGTATGGAATCATGGGGCAAATCAACCTTTATCGACATCGATCCATACTCCCGAATCGTCTATACGGATGCATTCTCGGATGCGGACGGACACGTCAATCCGGACTTGCCTGTCATGACGATCACAAATGAATTTCTCGATACATCGGAAGGCACGTTATTCATTAGTCGCTCCGAATTCCCGAATGAAGAGGCTCTCCAACAAGTCGTCGAAATGGGCGCTGTCGAAGGGTTCACTTCCCAACTCGATCGTCTCGAAGCGATTGTAAGCCAGTAAAAAACATGCACCGTTCCCGAAAAGGAATGGTGCATGTTTTGATTCATCTGAACTGCCGAAACAATCCATCAAGCTGTTCTCGCGTAATCCGTTCAAACGTATCTCCGATGCTTACTTCGGTTGAACAGTGTCCGTCTTTTTCAACAAGATACCCCGTAATGCCTACTCCTGTTTCTTCTTGGATGCGCGCAATTTCCTCACCAATTTCTTCCTTCTCCCCTTGAAAATGAAGATGGAACATATTCGTGACCGGGATGCGTGGAGTCGTCCACACGCCATCGAGTTCATTGAATCGCGCTGCCAAGCGGACGGCCTCGTTTCGATACTCGGCCATCTTGTCTTTTCGTAGCTCATAATAATAATCCGCAGACAGGATGTATGGATATAAGCTGATCAAGTCACCACCGTAGCGTCGCTTCCATACTTTCGACGTGTCACAAAATGCCTTCGGTCCAGCAAGGATGGCACCGGCAATGCCACCGATTCCTTTATAAAACGAGACGTATACACTATCAAAGAGCGCACAAATCTCAGATGCCTCTTTTTCATAATACGGAAGCGATTCGAACAGTCGTGCACCATCCAGATGTAGATGAATCGCTTTCTCACGACAGTGTTCATGAATTGCCACAAGTTCCTCGAACGTCGGCAATTCCCCGCCGATTTCTCGTTGTGGCAGTTCGAGCAACAGACACGCGATGTCCGGTAACGCTTGAATCTCTTCGAGCGTCATCAATCGGTTTTCGTCCCCCACTAAAATCGGTTCGATGTGATGCAACTCTTTTAAACCATCCTGCTCATGAATTTCAAGGTGACAAAGCGGGTGATATGCGACCTTTTTCTTCCCTGTCTCATCACACCAAATGCGTAGCGCAATCTGCTGTGCCATCGTACCGCTCGGAAAGAAAACTGCCGACTCTTTCCCAAGAACCTGTGCCATCTTCTCTTCGAACTGTCGAATCGTTTTCCCCTGTCCATACTGGTCACTCGGCTCATCTTCACGCACCTGTTCAAATACGCGTTTCAATACCCCGGCTTCCCGTTTGCCGTGACCGCTCAATTGAACGTTCGTCTGACGATACGTGTCTGCCAATCGCTCCATTCTTTCCCCTCCTCGACAAATAAGCTCCCTGTCAGTATAACAGGGAGTCTTCTCTTCAGTCGCGAATGCGGACGATGAGTTTACCGCGCACTTTTCGCGTTTGTAGTTTTTCGAGACCTTCTTTCAATTGGTCGAACGACAACACTTCTGTGACGAGATCGTTCAGTTCACCTGCATCGAGCAAGTTCATCATCTCTTCGGCCATATACGCCAAGTTGCGAATCGCATGTTCGTCCTCGCTCGCATGCGCCGCCCCGAGTGCCACTTCGTGAATCGAAGGAGATAACGTGAAGCCTTTCATGTTCGTCATGTCTGGTGGCCCGGCGATGTAGGCGAGGTGTCCGCTGAATGCGAGACGATCTAGGTCTGCTGTCGCAACGTCTCGTCCGACTGTATTCAAAATCAGGTCGACACCACGTCCATCTGTTTCTTCCATGATCCGTGCCGTCACGTCCTCGACGTTATAATCAATCACCACGTCCGCCCCGAGTGATTCTACCCACTCAACGTTCTCAGGAGATGCCGTCGTGAATACCTTAAGACCGAGCCGTTTTGCGAGCTGAATCGCAAATCCACCGACACCGCCCGCTCCTGCGTGTACGAGAATCGTCTCCTTATCTCGCGTGTTCAGCTTCTGCATGACCGCTTCATATGCTGTCATCCCCGCACACAGGATAGAAGCCGCCGCCTCATCGCTTACACCTTGCGGAACGACCGCACACGCCCGGGCATCGACGACCGTATACTCGGCGAATCCCCCATATTTCGAAAGATCCGTATGCACAGCCACACGCGAACCCGTAATGATGTTGGCGATACTCGAACCGACCTCAACGACTTCTCCGACGAGGTCGACACCGAGAATGTGTGGATATGACCAATTCGGGTTTCCGTTTGATCCGACTTTATAATCGACCGGATTCAAGGCGACCGCTTCGACACGAATCAACAGTTCTCCCGCTCCTGGTGTCGGTCGGTCGATTTCTCCAATATGCAGATGATCAAGACCAGGTTGATCGAGTAGCCATGCTTTCATGTTTAGTAAGCTCCTTCCGAATACGTGAGTTCGTATGAGTGTGAATAAATTTCAACGAGGTTGCCGAATGGATCTTCGCAGTACACCATGCGGTACGGTTTTTCACCTGGGTAGTATTCACGAATCGGCATCCGTTGTCTCCCGCCGTGAGCGACAATCTTCTCGACGAGCCCTTCGATGTCAGGGTCTTGTACACAGTAGTGGAAGATCCCTGTCTTCCAAAACTCGAAGTTGTCTTCTGGTGTTTCGTTGTTCGGGAATTCGAACAACTCAATCCCGATTCCGTCTCCCGTTGACATATGAGCGATTCGGAATTTGCCCCAGCCCGGTCCGAAGACGTCGGTACACATCACACCGATTGGCGAATCATCCTCGACAACGTCTGATGGTGTCATAATCGTATACCACCCCATCACGTCCTCATAAAATTTTACGGCCTCAGCGACGCTCGGTACAGAAAGACCGATGTGTGAAAACGTTCTTGGATATGTCATGTTTCATCTACTCCTTTTTGTTTGCTCAATTTAGCGGATAACGATAAGATACTGTCATTGAAGCAAGAAAAAAAGTACGCACATTGAAGTAACTACCCGAAAGTGAGGTTCCTTGAACATGACCACATCGTTCCCCGTCAACCGCGCACTTGAGATTATCGGCGGCAAATGGCGCCCCCAAGTGTACTGCACGCTTCAAGATGGACCGCTTCGTTTTTCTGATATTCAACGAGCGATTCCGGACGTCAGCCGAAAAGTGTTGACCGACCAATTGCGCGAGCTCGAGCAGCTCGGCATGGTTCGCCGTGTCGACTACTCGACCGAGAAGCACCTGCACGTCGAATATTCATTGACCGAAGACGCCCTCGGACTGCAACCCGCCATGAATGCCCTTTGTTCATGGGGAGAGTGCCACGACAAAAAATAATCCCGAGCCACATGGCCCGGGATTATTTTTATGAGGCGAACAGACTAATCAAATTCCCATCCGCATCGTACAGGATGGCGTAACGTTGACCCCAGAACGCATCCCACGGTGCTTTGTGTGACGCATAACCTTGTTCAAGGACTGAATCATACAAAGTATTCAGCGACTCTCGACTTTCACATAAAAAGGCAAGCTCAATCCGATGTCCTTCTGCCTGTTTCCATTCCCCGTACACCGATTCGGCCACTTCCACCGTATCGAACGCGAGACGCACGTCCCCCTCATCGATTTCCACATGCGCTTCTCCATTCATCGCTTCCGGAATCTCAAACCCGAGCGCACGATAAAAATCGAGTGAGCGCTTCATATCCTTCACGACGATGCCGATCATATCCAACTTGACTGCCATCTTGTCCCCTCCCTTTATTTTCATGATACGATTTGAGTGTAGCACGACCACTTCCATCAGAGACGAGGAATTTCAATGAATTATACGTTTCAACCACTCACCCAAGAGCAAGCCGAACGTATCGCCTTTGAGTGGCGCTATGAAGGCGACTACGCGTTTTACAATATGGACGCCGACGAGGAAGACCTCGCCTCATTTTTAGATGCAGATGAACGGGGCGACACGACGTTCGCCGTCCTTGAAACGAATGAGATGATCGGCTTTGTCACGTTACAATTCGAATCACCAGGAACTGTTACCATCGGTCTTGGCATGCGCCCTGATTTGACGGGCAACGGCAATGGATATCGATTTCTAACATCGATTTTAAATTGGATTGATGCGACATATGGGACTTGCAATGTGTGTCTTACTGTCGCCACGTTCAACAAGCGAGCGATCCGTTTATATGAATCGCTCGGTTTCACCCCACAGGAAATATTTATGCAGGAGACGAACGGTGGAGTGTATCCTTTTCTTTCGATGACACATGAACACAGCAAAACCCCGAACAACTGATGTCCGGGGTTTCGTTATGTCCGCTGCTTCTTTTGAATATATGAGAGACCGAGCGCTCCGATGAGAATCGTCCCTTTGACGATGTCTTGCGCATAATACGGGACATCCCACATCGTCAGTCCGTTTAGAAGAATCCCAATCAAAATAGCTCCAATCAATGTTCCGATGACGTTCGGACGCCCTGTTCCGAAGACAGCATAACCAATGTAAGCAGCCGCGACGGCATCCATCAAGAGGGGTGCCCCAGCCGAGACCTGACCAGTCCCAATCCGAGATGCAAGAATGATCCCACCGATGGCCGCAAACAACCCACTGAGCACGTAGGCATAAAGTTTAATGCGATTCACGGCAATCCCAGAACGACGGGCCGCTTCGGCGTTCGATCCGACGTAATAAAACTCACGCCCAGTCCGCGTATAAGTCAAGAACAGATGCGCTCCGATAAAGAATACCAGCATGAGTAGGGCGACGAACGGAATCGGACCGATTGTCCCTTGACCGATGAATAGAAACGACGGGATGAAACGTCCTGGCGCCGTCCCCCCTTCAATCGGCATGTTGTCATAAATCGAGAATCCTTTCGTATACGTCAATTGAATCCCGTTAATGACGTACATGATGGCGAGTGTCGCTAGTAAATCCGGCAACCGAAACTTGATTGTGACGAGCGCATTTAACAGCCCGACGAGAATCCCGAGTGCAAGTGGGATCAGCAGAGCGACGAGTAGCTCTTGTCGATGAAGGACGAGGCTTGCTGCCGCCCCGATTGTCGCAAGACTCGCCGTTGATCCGACTGATAAGTCAAATCCTCCTACGATGAGCGAGAATGTGACGCCAAGGGCAAGTAACGACACGATTGAAACCGATTTGATAATGTCACTAAAATTTGCATACGTCAGAAATTGATCGTTCGTCACGGTAAAGACCGCAATCAAACCAAGGATTGCGAGTAACGTCCCATACTGACCGATATGACCGCTGATTCGTTTTCGTTCCTTGACCACCAATTGTGCCATCTTACACGCCTCCTTTCTCTACAATTTGTCCACGGTCGAGCCAAACAATCCGATTGGCGACCCGTTCGAGTTCATGTCGCTCACTTGACGTGAACAATACGGTCTTCCCTTGTTTCGCGAGTGCAATGACGCGTTCATACACGTCTTGTTTCGCTGCGATATCGATTCCTTTTGTCGGTTCGTCGAGCAGATAGATGTCTCGGTTATCGAGCAACCATTTGCTGAAGACGACCTTCTGCTGATTTCCGCCACTCAGCTCACTTACCGGTTGTCTCACGTTCGCATAGCGGACGCGAAGCGATTTCAATACGTCCGAGACATCATCGGTCTTTCCTGCGACAGCAATCACGTTCCGTTCAATCGTCTCGTCTAAAAATAATCCATGACGACGTCTCTCCTCTGGAACGAGTGCAAACCCTAAACGTACGGCGTCTGCCGGTTCTTTGATCACGTGCTCTTTCCCCTCGATTGTGATGGATTGACGAATCCCAGAAAGACCGAACAATGCTTCCATCAGTTCCGTCTTCCCACTTCCCGTCAATCCACCAATCCCGAGCACTTCCCCGCGATACGCTTCAATCGAAATGTCAGATTGGAAGACTGGAAGGGGCAACTGCGCAGACAAGAAAATCTCATTTTCAGGTACTGCCTTTTCTAACACTGCATCAAATGTCGTCCCACTCAAAAATGTCTGCACCGCTTCCGAGGAGAGCGATTGGTACGGTCCATCGTACACAACACGTCCGTCTCGAAGAAACGTAGAGGTCGACGTGACCCGTGTGAGCTCGTTTGAACGATGCGTGACCAATACAATTCCGACTCCTTCTGTCGCAAGCTTCTGTAACAATTCCAGTAAGGCGTCGGCCTCCGTTTCTGATAAGGCAGCGGTCGGTTCGTCGAGGAGTAAATACTTGGCATCGCTCTCGAGTGCTCGGGCGATGAGAAGGCGCTGCTTCACGCTGAGCGGGTATTGACCGGCTGGAATCGTTGGATCGACCTCTAAACCGACTCGGGACAACACGCGTTGCGCTCGCTCTTTCAAACGTTGCGGGCGAATCCATTTCACCGTCTGCCATGGAAGGACATTCTCATACACAGGCAAGTCCAAATAGAGCGCATCATCGACTTCTTGCGATACCGTGATGATGCCATGACGAATCGCTTCCGCTGGTGTGAGCCAGATTGGTTTTCCATCAATGGACAATTCGCCGGACGTCGGTTCGACCGTTCCGTTTAGCAGTTTGATGAGGGTACTCTTACCGGCCCCGTTCAGACCGAGGAGACCATGAATGTCTCCAGGCTTCAAACTGAATGACAGTTGATCAAGCACCGTGACGTCACCGTACTGTTTCGTGATTCGTTCCAAGTGAATCATCAGTCCATCTCCTTCATCCAATCCGACCATGCCGCATTTGATTCGCCCCAACCCGGAACGTACTGTCCAAGGTCATCCATCGTGACAGCCTCGTCCGGCAAGACATCACGATCCACTAGATATGGGTCGACCGAATGAATTGAAGGCGTTTCGTCCCCGACTACTTTTTGATAAGCGTAACGGACTTGAATGCGACCGATTTCGGCTGGATCTGTGGCAGCTGTCACTTTCCACGGACTTCCCTCTTCTTGCATGAGTTGTAAATCTTCGTCACTCAAATCAATTCCATAGACGGCAATCTCGTCACGTCCTGCCTGTTTGATGGCACGGCTCGCCCCTTTTGCGAACTCATCCCACATCGCAAACACCGCATCAATTTCGCCTTCCGGGTACTTCTTCAAAATCGCCTCCATCTGGCTTTGCGTATCGAGCGCCGTGTTGTTCGTCGCCGAACCGAACTTTGCGACTTCCTGGATGCCGGGATAGCGTTTTAAGAACGCGTCATAAATCGTATGTCGACGTTCCATCGGGGTGAATCCACCGACCCAAATCGTGACGATGTTCCCTTCCCCGTCCAAATCTTCCGCGAGTGCTTTTAGCGAGCGCCATGCTAGTGAATAATCATCTTGGTCGATGACCGTCACGCCTTCGTTCGTCAAATCGTTATCGAATGCAACGACTTTGATGCCTTTGTCGAGCGCCCGTTGAACCGGTTCTTTCAAGGCATCGGCACGTCCGTGGTCAATCAAGATCACATCGACTCCTTGCGTCGTCGCCGTATCGACATAACTCGCCATTTTCGACAAATCATTTTCGGCATTATACACTTTCACGTTGCCACCGAACGCTTCGACTTGCTCGGTCACCCCTTCGATATACTGCGAAGAGAACGTCCCGATCGACATCTGCATAACGAGGGCGACTTCTAGATTTTTCGGAAGCGTCTCATTTGAGACGTTGACGGTTTTCGCTTCCGTTTTACTTGTTGTCGTAGTCGTTTTCGGTTGAGCCTGTTCGTTCGTGCATCCGGCAAGTGCCAGGATGACGGTCAACAGGAAGAAGATGATTTTTTTAGACATATGTGTTTCCTCCTACATGTTCTACAATGACCGACTCAGTCGGTTCGAGCACACCTGTCTCTGTAATTAGACCGGTAATCAGTTCGGGTGGTGTCACATCAAACGCCGGATTGAAGACGGTGATGCCGACGAGTGCCGTCGGATGTCCCCCGATATGGGTCACTTCATGCGCGTCCCGTTCTTCGATTTGAATCGTGTCATCTGCCTCTAAATCGAATGTCGAATGCGGAGCAGCCACATAGAATGGGATGCCGTAATGCTTCGCCAAAATCGCAAGCTGAAGTGTTCCGATTTTATTCGCTGTATGACCGGTACGGGTGATGCGGTCCGCCCCGACGATGATAGCATCGATTTGTTTCGTCTGGATGGTCCAGGCCGCCATGTTATCTGTAATCAGTGTGACATCGATATCTGCCCGGTCGAGCTCCCATACGGTCAGTCGTGCTCCTTGAAGCAGCGGTCGCGTTTCGGACGCGAACACCCGAAACGGGATGCCACGCTCTTTCCCGACATAGAACGGCGCGAGCGCGGTACCGTATCGTGACGTCGCGATGGCACCGGCGTTACAAATCGTCAATACGTTGCCACCAGCGGGTAACACGGTGAGCGCATGTTCCCCAATCGTGCGATACGTAGCCACGTCTTGTTCAAAGATTTCAATCGCACGCTGCTTGATTGCTTTTGCAATCTGTTCAAAGTCCTCCCCCACATTCAATCGAAGGAGTGATTCGATGACATGCTGTAAGTTGACCGCGGTCGGTCTTGTCGCAATCAACCGTTGACCGACTTGATTCAATTGGAGATGAAAATATGGATTGTCTTGCAGACGTGACGCTTCTTTCGCAAGGACAAACGCTCCGAAATAAGCGATGGCCGGTGCACCGCGAACTTGAAGCGACTTGATTGCCTGCTCGGCCTGTTCGAGCGTCAACACTTCGACATAGCGCTCTTCTTGCGGCAACAGCGTCTGATCTAAAATCGTCAACATTTCCGTGTCGGCATCGAAATGAATACTTTGCACACTCATACGCGCACCTCCGACAAGACTGGAATCAATTGATCGATGGATTGAATTTGATGGCGCTGTTTGATGAGACGCGTACCGAGCTCTAAGGCGTGGCGTTTCCGTTCGATGCGAAGGTCGACTGGTAATGTCTCTAAGTCGGCGACTCCAGCCAGACCGACAGTCCGCCGAATCAATTCGCAGCCTGCGTAGCCGATGGCGTCACTCAAAATGGATGGCAACAGTTCGTCCACGAATCCTACTGTGTTGAACGGCTCTGCGGCCTGTGTAAAACGGGTACGGAACGTTTTCTCGAACGTCTCCCAGACGGTGAGTACTTCGGTGAAGCGTTCGAATCGTTTCAACGGATGCGCATACGTTGAGAACACCAGATGAGCAATGATTTGACCAATGTCAAAGCCGAACGGACCGTAAAACGCAAATTCGGGATCGATGATTTTTGTTTCTTGACGGGTCGCAAAAATGCTTCCTGTATGTAAATCCCCGTGCAGTAGCGCTTCGTGCTTCGTCACGAACCCAACCTTCAATTTGGTCACTTCAATTTTCAAAGCGAGGTCTGACCAGAGTTGCTCCACATCCGGACGAAGGACTGGCTCGATTTGATTCGATTCTGCGTCGCGATACGGGTCGGTGAAGATCAGTTTCTCCGTGATATCGCATAGTTCTGGATTGTAATACTCTTTTTCGATTTGTTTCTTCACGAGTGGTCCGTTCGCGTAGTCAGACGTCGCAAACAACGTTTCCCCGAGGAACGTACCGACGTGGCGGGCTAAGTTCGGGTAGCTCTCTCCTTTTAGGAAGCCGGTGCGGACGATTTCGAACGATGATAAATCTTCTAAAATCGTATAGGCGAGTTCACGGTCACTCCCGAGGACACTCGGGACGAACTGAGGCACGACTTTTGAAAATTCACGAAGAGCCAGCTGTTCAATCCAAGACCGATCAAGCGTGAGCGGCCAGCTCTCCCCCACGACTTTTGCATACGGTAACGCTTGTTTCACAATCAATGACGTCTCTCCTTGACGAATGCGAAAGACGAGATTTAAATTTCCATCCCCGATCTCCTCGCATTCTGCAATCCCCTCTTCTAGTAACCCTAACTGTCGAACGTGGTCGACGACACTCTGTTCTGTAAACGCCTCATAAGCCATGATGGTTTTCCCCTTTCTTGGATCTATGCATGAAAAAAGCCCCTTTCTCCGCGAGAAAGAGGCACACCCAAATTGGTTGTTCCTCTCATCTTTCAGACATGTGTCTGGTGGATGTAGCACCGTGCCAAATGGTCGGTTGCTGCGGCGTCTTAGGGCCAATTCCCTCTGCCAACTCGCGATAAGAGTAAATGATGTAATTGTGTTTGACGTGTTGAGACGAATATTACGGACTAGGCATGCTAGTTGTCAATCCTCTATTTTCAGTCGCCCACTTATTTTCGACACGCATATATAGAAACATTATTTTTAAACTTTTTTTCTCAAAAAAAGGAATTGACGAGTGAGCGATTCTATGTAAAAATTCAATTAAATTTCACAACTTCACAACTATTCTTATCAAGAGCAGACGGAGGGACAAGCCCGATGATGTCGCAGCAACCGACCAGAAATGGCACGGTGCTAATTCTTGCAGCTAACGCTGAGAGATAAGAGTTCATTGTTTTTTTGAATGACCTCTTGCCTTGGCATGAGGTCATTTTTTGTTTGACCTGAAAGGAGGAACTTATGGGAATCATCGCTACTTATGAAATCAAACATACCGATCACGTCGAGCGTGTAGCTGAGAAAATCGCACATGAGCTGACCGTCGGGACATGGACCGAGTTGAACCATCTCGAACAATATCAACTGCAAGCGTTCCGAGGTGAGGTCATCGCCACGTCCCAACAAGAAACGACAAGTCGCTTCTCGATTCGCTACCCGCTACATAACGTGACACCGGACTTTTCGTCCATTCTGACGACGACATTCGGTAAGCTCTCCCTCGACCCAGGCGTTCAACTTGTCGACCTCTCGCTTCCAGAGGAACTCGCACCGGACTTTCCGGGTGCCGCATTCGGAGTTGAAGGGGTCCGGGACATCCTTCGTGTACACGACCGCCCGCTCGCGATGAGCATCTTCAAAGGCGTCATCGGACGAGACCTTGATTTTTTGGCGACACAACTCCGGGACCAGTTCGCAGGCGGCATCGACCTCGTCAAAGACGATGAAATTCTATATGACAATCCGCTCACCCCGTCGCTCGAACGGGCACGGATCGGGGCATCGGTCATCCGGGAGCATAAAGAAACGACCGGTCGCTCCGTTCTATACGCCGTCACGTTGAGCGGACCCGTTTTCACCTTACGCGACCAGGCGAAGCGATTGATTGAGGCAGGCGCGACCGCACTCTTATTCAACGTATATACGTATGGGCTCGACGCATTGCGCGAGCTCGCTAAAGATCCTGAGATTCATGTCCCGATTTTGGCACATCCCGCTTTTGCCGGAGCGTTGACCGGATCGGTTCGTCATTCCCTACTGTTCGGGAAACTGATTCGCTTGGCCGGGGCAGACTTGACACTCTTCCCGTCGCCATACGGTTCACTGTCGACACCGAAAGACGAGGCACAACAGATTCAGACGTACGCGACAGAACCTCATTGGACGAAACCGATTCTGACGGTCCCGTCTGCCGGTATCCATCCTGGACTCGTACCAGATTTGATTCGTGACTTCGGATCAGATGTCGTCATCAATGCGGGTGGTGGGATTCACGGACATCCAGACGGTGCGGCTGACGGAGCGAGAGCGTTCCGCCAAGCGATCGATCAAGCAATTGGTAAGACGAGCGAGACCGATGCGTTATCGACTGCTTTAGATGCGTGGGGTGCACGATGAGTACGCACGTCATCTGTGATTTCGACGGGACCATCACGGAAGAAGATAACATCATCGCATTGATGCGACGCTTCGCCCCACCTGAATGGGTCGAACTTAAAGATGGTGTGTTGAACCAAACGCTCTCCATTCGCGAAGGCGTCGGTCAGATGTTCAGCTTGCTCCCGAGTGAACAGGAATTGAAGTACCGTGAATTTCTTCAGTCGACCATAACGTTTCGACCAGGGTTTATCGAGTTTTTACAGGAGACACAGTCATGCGGCTTTCGATTTGATGTCGTCAGTGGCGGAATGGACTTTTTCGTCCATCCGATTCTAGAAGGTTACGTCGAACCGGAACACATCTACTGCAATCATGTTGATTTCTCTGGAGAGACGGCACACGTCACCTGGCCTCATACATGCGATGTCCATTGTTCGAACGATTGTGGATGCTGCAAGCCGACGATTGCCCGACAGATTGTCTCACCTACCGACACATTGATTGTCATCGGGGACTCCGTCACCGACTTTGAAATCGCCAAACGTGCCGACGTCGTGTATGCACGGGGGCAATTGATTTCGCTATGTGAGGCGGAAGGAATTCGGCATATTCCGTTCGAGACATTCTACGATATTTCAGCTCATATGAAAGGAGTGAACGTATGACTGTGCAAGAACGGTGGGGAGAACTTGCCGACATTAAAGACGAGCTCGCCGCACGAGACTGGTTCCCCGGAACGAGCGGGAACCTGGCGATCCGCGTATCAGATGACCCATTGACATTCCTTGTGACGGCAAGCGGTCGTGATAAACGAAAGCGCACCGATGAAGATTTCGTCCTCGTTGATGCGACCGGTCAATTGATTGGAGAGCAGACAGGCAAACCGTCGGCTGAGACGTTGTTACATGTCGATATCTTCAACAATACGAACGCAACATGTTCGCTTCACGTGCATACGGTCGACAATAACGTCATCTCGGAACTGTATGCTGCAAAAGGTCATGTTACGTTCACAGGCCAAGAAATCATCAAAGCGCTCGGTTATTGGGAAGAGACGGCCAGTGTACGAATCCCGATTATCGAGAACCACGCGGATATCCCGATGCTCGCTCGCGCTTTCGCCACACACGTCACAAGCGATGCAGGTGCCGTCCTCATTCGGAACCACGGAATCACCGTTTGGGGCGAGACGCCAGCTGCGGCAAAACGTTATTTAGAAGCATATGAATTTTTGTTCAGCTATTCATTAAAATTACGCGCCTTAGGCGTCCATTCATAAGGAGGAATTCAACATGGCAACGATTTATTTCCAACAAACAGAAGAACGCGTCAGCGACCAACAAGAGGTACGTGCCTTTTTAGAATCACGAGACATCCTTTACGAAGCATGGGACATCGCAAAGTTACCGGCTTCTCTTCAGGAAAATTACCAACTGACAGACGAAGACAAAGAAGCCATCTTGGCGACGTTCCGTGACGAGATTCAAGATGTATCAGCACGACGTGGCTACAAGACGGCTGACGTCATCTCGCTATCCGATGCGACACCGAATTTAGATGAACTGCTCGTCAACTTCCAAAAAGAGCATCATCATACAGATGACGAGGTTCGTTTCATCGTCAGTGGTCACGGCATCTTTGCGATTGACGATGCAGAACGCGGATACTTCAATATCGAACTCAATCCAGGTGATCTCATCTCCGTGCCGGTCAACACACGTCATTACTTCACATTACAAGAAGACCGCCAAGTCGTCGCCGTTCGTATTTTCGTGACGACTGAAGGCTGGGTACCGATTTACGACAAAGAGAATGTAACTGCATAAGAAAAGGTCTCTCGCTTAAAAACGAGAGACCACTTTTTATTGTTTGACCGCTGTCGGTTTCGATGAGAACCAGCCCCATGTCGCAATCCCGACCATGACCGACCAGAAGAAAATCGTCCAAGCTGTCGAGTGGACGAACCCGTCTGGGAGTCCCATGAATTCGAATGGTGTTCCGGCAATCAATTCCTTGAAACCAGGGTGTTCAAGTACGAGCACCGTCAACTTGACCCCGACCCAACCGACGATGATGAAAGCGGCCGTTTCAAGTGTCGGACGCTGATGAAGCAACTTGACGAAAATCCGAGCTGCGAATCGCATCAAGACGACCCCGATGAGTCCACCTGTCAAGACGACGAAGAACTGACCCGAGTCAATCCCACCGATTTCACCTAGACCGAGTGGTGGCAAGCTGACCGCAAGCGCGACCGCTGCCAAGATTGAGTCGACGGCAAAAGCGATGTCCGCAAACTCGACTTTTGCGACAGTGAGCCAAAATTCTTTTTTCGATACCGGCTTCTCCGTGACAGCCGTCTCTTCCTTCGCCTCGGCCGCCAAATCTTGCTTCGGCTCCATCTTTCTCGCCTTATAGGTCATATACAGGTGTCGCGCACTCATCCCGATTAAGTAAAGCGCACCGAGTGCCTGAACTTGCCATACGTTGATCAAGAACGAGATCAAGAACAATGCGATAAATCGGAAAACAAATGCCCCGAGGAGTCCATAAAATAATGCCTTCTTCTGCTCTGTACGCGGCAAGTGCTTGACCATAACGGCCAAGACGAGCGCGTTGTCTGCAGATAACAAGCCTTCCAAACCGACGAGTACGACGACGATCCAGGCATACTGCAGGACTAACTGCCAATCCATAAAAACATCTCCTTTTTTCTTTCAATTCCTTCATATTTAATAGTGATCTATTTTTTAAGTTCACAGGACCATTTTATTCCCGTTCACAAAGTAAATCAATCCTCTTTCTTCAATATCTGAAGGATTTTTTTCCGATTGCATATTCAAAACATGTTATGAGAGCAAAATCATACCCGTTCAGCCATCATTTCGTGATAAAATCCTAACAAGAACGAGTGGTGCTTTAAACCGCTCGAAAAAAGGAGAATCCGATTATGTCTACAAGCCATGTCGCTTTACCTACTAAAGCAGAACGACATAAATTGTTCGGGTCGGTCCCACCGATTAAAGGAACAAAGCCGACCGAAAAAGAACAAATGGTCGATTTACAAAATACACCGAAAAACTTCTTGTTCGCCCTCGACAGTGTCGGCATCTCAAACGTGAAGCACCCCGTGAACGTCGAGACGCCAGAAGGGGTCCAGTCAACGGTCGCCACATTTGAATTAACGACATCGCTCGTACAAGACCGTAAAGGGATCAACATGTCTCGTTTGACAGAGCAGCTCGACGCGTACCATCAACAAGGGTGGACGGTATCAAACCGTTCGTTAATCGAGTTCGCGCAAGAGCTCGCCGAGCGTATGGAACAAACAGAAGGCCAATTGACAATCCGTTACCCATGGTTCTTCACGCGTAAAGCACCTGCGACAGGTCTTAGCGGTTTGATGAACGCGGACGTCATGCACCGTGTGACATATAACCTCGAAACGGGTGTTGCAAACGTGACAGTCGGTCTCGTCATCAACGTCACGACGCTTTGCCCATGCTCAAAAGAAATCAGTGAATACAGTGCCCATAACCAACGTGGGTACATCACGATCGAAGCCGGTCTTGATGAGACATCGATGGACGGATTCGACTGGCGTGCAGCACTTCTCGATGCAGCAGAGTCAAACGCCTCAGCACCACTCCACCCGGTCCTTAAACGTCCGGATGAAAAACGTGCGACTGAAATCGCGTACGAAAACCCACGTTTCGTCGAGGATATGGTCCGCTTGATCGCGGCTGACTTGTACGAGATGAAACAAGTTGTGAACTTCTTCGTCGAATGCCGTAACGAAGAGTCGATTCACCAACATGACGCAATCGCATCGATCACATTTGATAAACGTGACAACGCCTAAAAAATACGGAAATCCTGGTTAAATCACCTGGGATAACCGAAATGAATCAAACCATATAAAAACACCTTCGTTAACGTACACTTTAAAAATGTACGAGTCACGGAGGTGTTTTTGTATCGGCAAAAACGGATATGTCAGCGAATTCATTTAAATGGTTTTATTTTATTCAAAAAATGATTCATAATCTACCCGACCCGAAATTATTTACATAATAATCTATTTACAAATAAAAATATTGCTTAAAGATTTTTAAGGGGTTACTATTTAAATCGTAATAATTACGATTAAAACTGTGACAAAGTTTCTATTTCAATTCATGATAGCACTATCGCTTCATTAAGCTGTCTATCTGTTGAAATGTAAACTTATACGTCTACTCAGGAAAAGGAGAAATTAAACAATGAAAAAAATTCTTATTGGATTCCCAAGTTTACTATTATTAAGCCTCTCTTTAGCGGCATGTCAAGGAGCAGAAGAACAAACTGGAAATAACACGGACGAACCGAAAGCGACTGAGGTTCAAGAAAAGGAAATACATGATCATTCCGATGGAGCAGAGAGTCAAGCACCAATAGCGGTTGACATTTCCGGTCTCGGTTTGCACTATCATACGGGGGATGAAATTAAATTGACCGCGATTTTGGACGAAGAAACGCAAGCTGACCACTGGCATTGGTATAGCCGAGAAAGTAATGAGAAGGAATGGAATGTTGTTTCTGGACAAACCACAGACACATTCACTGGTACGGCTGAAACAGATGGCACAGAAATAAAAGCTGTGCTATTTGATGAAAGTGAAGAGCCTGTGTTTCAATCTGAAGCTGTGAAAGTAGCAATCGACGACCACCACGACCACGGACACGATCATGGCGAGGCAAATAAGCAAATTTACGAGGGATATTTTGACGACAGCCAAGTTAAATCTCGCGAATTATCGGACTGGGAAGGTGACTGGCAATCAATCTATCCATACTTACAAGCCGGTGATTTGGACGAGGTATTTGAACATAAGGCAGAGACAGGCGACATGACGGCTGAAGAGTACAAAGAGTACTATACCGTTGGATATGTGACAGATGTCGATCGTATTACCATTGATGGTGATCGAGTAACCTTCTACGAGAACGGAACCGAGTATTCTGGGAACTACGAATCAGATGGGTATGAAATCCTCACCTACGAAAAAGGAAATCGTGGCGTCCGCTTTATTTTTAAGTTAGTTGAGGGTTCAACAGAAGCACCGCAATACATCCAATTCAGTGACCATAATATTTTCCCAGTTGATTCACATCACTATCATTTGTATTGGGGAGACAACAGAGAAGAATTGCTTGAAGAAGTTACGCATTGGCCGACCTATTACCCTTCCGATTTAGATGCCGATGGACTTTTGCGTGATATGCTCGCACATTGAGTTTATTCTGAAGCATAGAATCCGAATTCATTTTTATATCTCTTAAGTTTGAACTCCGTGCATGGCTTGAAAAGAGGACGTAATCGAAAAATGGAGGCTCTTGAAATGAATATTTATGATTGTATCGTGATTGGTGGTGGCGCTGCAGGACTATCTGCAGCATTAACATTAGGCAGAGCCAGAAGAAATATTGCAGTGTTTGATGATGCAACAAATCGAAATCGTGTGACAGAAGAGTCGCATGGATTTCTAACGAGAGATGGCATCAAACCGTCAGAATTCAGGTCACTGGGTATCAAGGAACTGCATGCATATCCTTCAGTCACAATCTTTAATGATTCGATTATCGAGGTGAAGCCGAAAAATAAACATCAGCTATATGAGGTTTTTTCAAATCAGAAACAATATTTAACAGAAAATATATTACTTGCTACGGGTATACAAGAGAACTTTTCCTTACCCCAAGTAAAAGAATATTACGGGAAAAGTCTATTTAGTTGTCCCTATTGTGACGGCTGGGAGCTACGCGATTTACCATTGGCAGTTATTGCAGAAACTGAGGGCTATGTTCAGCATTTATCAAAACTCGTCTTCAACTGGTCTAAAGATCTTATTATTTTTACGAATGGGAAGGAACTTTCCGAAGATGTAAAAAACGATTTGAAGCGGAACCATATTAAGGCATACACAACAAAAATCAAACGACTACACGGAAGTGATGGGATGCTTAAAAACATTGAGTTGGAAGATGGAACGCTTGTTGCAAGGAAAGGCGGTTTTGTCGTTCCAAACTTCTATCGTCCAAACCAACTGGCTCAACAGTTACAATGTGCATTGGATGAAAATGGGGCAATTGTTACGGATGGGATGGGTCACACCTCCGTACAAGGTGTGTATGTTGCTGGAGAGACTGAAAAAGGCAGTCCGTCTTCTTTGTTAATCGCAGCCGCTGACGGCGCCCGTACAGCTGCGAGTATCAACTTCGACTTATCATCCAAACGATTTTAATTATATGAAGTTTAATCAAAGTCATTGCTCTTTGTCCTTTTCGTTTAACAATTCCCGTAAGAGGAAATACGGTACGTATAAAGTTCAGTCGAAGTCATGACCAACAAGTTCAAAAGGAGAGATACGGGTGTTTAATAAAAAAAAGGATCAAACCACAGATAAGCGCTTTGATGAAAAATTGATTCAAACTACTGAACAAGGCAGCCTGATTTCGGTATGGGTGGATCGTCAAACAGGTGTCAACTATATCTACACGTGGAATACCCAAGGATGCACACTCACGCCTCTATTCGATGAAACAAGTAAAGTAATCGTGACACCTGTTGAAGATTGATTGAACGTGCTCTTAGCTCTACATCATCGTGTGATTCTAACCATACAAAAAAGTAGACTGCCTCACATCAATCAAAGACGATGCGAGGCAGTCTACTTCACTTGTTTTTAGGAGTAAATTATATCGCTAGGTTAACCTAAATCTCCATATTTTTAAAGACTTGTCACGAGTTCAATCGTCAATAGGATGATGATGAGCATCACCCACACTGCCCAGACGAGTCGCCACTTCTCCCAGTCAAATCGCTTCATCACCGCATAGACCGTGAGGTAGAGCGCGATAAGAAGGGGTACAACGACCCAAGGATTCTCTAGCATCACGCCTCGATGTCGCCGTCCCAAGCTAGCATTCCGCCGTCGACATTGACGACTTTGTAGCCTTGCGACTCTAAGTAATCACACGCCGTCTGACTCCGTCCACCTGAACGACAGATCACGTGATAGACATTGTCTTGTGCCAACTTTTCTGTCACTTGTGGGAATTCCGATAATGGATAGAGTGGTACGTTCGGGATATGCCCTGCCTCATATTCATCTTGTTCGCGCACATCGATGATATGGAGAGACTCCCCGTTCTCTAATTTTTCTCTTAATTCTGTCGCATGAATACTTTGCATACATAGTTCCCCTTTCAATCATGGATTTCTCTTTTAGTTTACCTCAGCTTATGCTCCGACAAACTCCAGTTGATGGTCGTCTCAGCATCACAATAGAACCCTTCGAGCTCGCATCGTTCGACGACCTGTTCGATAAACGCGCGACTGCCACAAAACAACGTGAAATGGCTATCCCAAGGTGGGACGATGAGCCATTCGTGTTGATAACCGAAAAACGTCCGATGTTGCATGCCCCACGTATCAGCGGCTAGCGTCTCACTGAGATGGATGAGATGCCGTTCCGTACAAAATTCGTCTCCGGTCCAGATCCAGCCTTCTCCCATCTCCAAAAGTACACGCAACACTTGATTCTTTAGCAGATCCGACAGTTCCCCTTCACCTGGTGGGAGCACATTCTCACGTTCGCAATATTCAATGATTCGATTCGCCCCTTCTCGATCTTCGGCGTGTAGTTTCAGCGCCCCAATCATCGTTCGGAGCGCGTGGTCGATACGGCTCACGTCACGAAAACCTAGTCTTCGCCTCATCTCTTCCCATGTAACGGACCGAAATTGCTGTTCGACCTCGTTATTATCCAGATCGGTATAACGATCAATCATGGTGGGGTGACCTATTGGAGCAAGGAATGGATGAAACACGATGAAGACCGTTTCAAATACCCCTTCATAATACGTCTTAATCGAATCATCATCCCCGCCACCAAACATAGCGTAACGATGTCCTTCAGGTAATAAAACACTCTCATCTAGTTCGTCCATTTCATCACTCTTTTCTTGAATAGTTTATAACGAGCCATCAAAAAAAGCATCCTTCTATAAGAAGAATGCTCCGGACTCACGCTTCGTTGCGCTCGTCGATTGCTTGCGCCGCTGTGATGAGCGTCAATTTGTAGACGTCCTCTTCGTTACAACCGCGTGATAAGTCGTTCACTGGTTTGTTGAGACCTTGAAGGATCGGACCGATCGCTTCAAATCCACCGAAACGTTGAACCATCTTGTAGCCAATGTTACCGGCTTCAAGACTTGGGAAGACGAATACGTTCGCCTTACCAGCAACGTCAGAACCCGGTGCTTTCTTCGCCGCTACGCTAGGGACGAATGCCGCATCGAATTGAAGTTCTCCGTCGATTGGAAGGTTCGGTGATTTTTCTTTTGCCAGGCGTGTCGCTTCCACGACTTTCTCTGTTTCAGGTGACTTCGCAGAACCTTTCGTCGAGAAGCTAAGAAGCGCGACTTGTGGGTCGATACCGAACGTCTTCGCTGTCGCTGCCGACAAGAACGCGTTCTCTGCTAAATCTGCCGCGTCCGGTGCGATGTTGATCGCACAGTCCGAGAAGACGTATTGCTCGTCGTCACGTACCATGATGAACACACCTGACGTCTTTTTGATGCCTGGTTGCATTTTAATGATTTGTAGTGCCGGACGTACCGTATCAGCCGTCGCGTGCATCGCGCCTGAGACAAGACCTTCTGCTTTGCCTGTGTGAACGAGCATTGTTCCGAAGTAGTTCACGTCTGATGTAAGGAGTTCGCGCGCTTGTTCAGCCGTTGCTTTTCCTTTACGACGCTCGACGAATGATTCGACGAGGACGTCGATGTCTTCGTATGTCGCTGGGTCATATTGTGTCAAACCTGAGATGTCGAAACCGTGTTTCGCCGCAACCGCTTCGAGATCTGCTTTCGCACCGACGACGATTGGTTCTACCATACCGTCTGCTTTCAATCGAACAGCGGCTCCAAGAACACGCTCATCGATACCTTCCGGGAAGACGATGGTCGGACGAACCGGGCTAACTTTTTGCTTCAACGTTTCAAATAATTTCATAACGAATGAACCCCTTTTCTCAATTTACAGCATGACTGCTAATGGTTTTGCCGTTGACTTGTGTCTTTACGCGATTTCAATTATACACAGTACCCTTTTCAAAATAAACTATTCTGCCCATTTCGCCATAAATCGCTTAGAATCAATCATTATATGAATAGAACAGTTTTGACAAACCGACTGATACAGCTATTTTTGTAGCCGTTTTCATGTTTCTGTCCTCTGTTCTTTACCCGCCATGAATCGTGATAACCCTCACAGTGCCTCAAAGTTGCCAGTCAGTGAAGCGTGTATGGTAAAATAGACGGCGAAGCCAAGTCCCGAAAGGAGATTTTTTTATGTCAGAACGTCCAGTACCTACAACAGATACACAACATGCCGCCGCCACATTAGACGGATGGTATACACTTCATGATTTCCGCACGATTGATTGGGCTCGTTTGAAACTCGTCGATGCTGAAAAGCGTCAACAGATGATTGATGAGTTCACAGCGTTCCTCGCTTCTCTCGAAGAAGTTGAAGCAAAAGGCGAAGGAAGCCACGCCTTTTACTCGATTCTCGGTCAGAAGGCAGACCTCGTCTTGATGGTGCTTCGTCCGACATTCAACGAACTTGAAGATGTCGAGCGCGCCTTCCGCAAAACGGCGCTATACGACTATATGATTCCGTCGTATTCATACGTGTCGGTCATCGAGCTCGGGATGTATCGCGGATCTGGAGACGGGGACCCGTATCAAAATCCTCATATCCGCTCACGCCTCTATCCGACACTTCCAAAAGCCGCACACATCTGTTTCTATCCGATGAGCAAGGCTCGTCGCGATGGCGACAACTGGTACATGTTGTCGATGGATGAGCGCAAAGACCTCATGTATCGTCACAGCATGATTGGCCGTAGCTACGCCGGTAAGATTCAACAGTTCATCGGTGGGTCGACTGGATTCGACGCATGGGAGTGGGGCGTCACGCTCTTCGCTGAAGATTCACTTCAGTTTAAGAAAATCGTTTACGAGATGCGTTTCGACGAAGTAAGTGCGAAGTATGGAGAGTTCGGCGACTTCTACGTTGGGAACATCTTACCAAAAGAAAATTTGAGCACATTCTTTAGCGTGTAAAAGGTTTACGCGTATAACACCTCGGGAATTAAGGATGATGTAAGCAAGTTATCCTGATTAACGAGGTGAACAACGATGCGCGTGTTTAAAGAAACCGATCGTGACACTGCGGAACGTTTAGATTCGTTCATCGAACGAATGGCACCGACAGCAGAATTAGTCCAACATCGATTTGAAGAGCAACTCAAACATACACAGCAAAAGGGTCAGGCGAGCGCCTGACCCTTATTTTGTCGTAGTGACGTGAAGTGCGTCGCCTAAGAAAGTAGCCAATTCAAGCATTCCGTAGCGTCCGGCTTTCGCTTCAGCATCGGAATTATAGTTCGTGTTTGTATTGACGTCGTATGCGTAGACGTTACCGTCTTGGTCTCGAATGATTTCAATCCCCGCAATATCGATCGCATTCGCTTTCAAGAACTGTTCGAGCTTTGGAATGATGGGGTCATCGAATCCTTCGACGATTTCAAACTTCGCCGGCGGCGTCTCCCCGACTGGGCAGAACTGGTCTTCAATCGAGCAGGCATCAGCAGGACAGAGCTCGAACCCTTCCGACGTGTCGACACGGACCGCATAAAAGAACTTTCCGCCGATGAACTCGCAACGGGTGATATACGGTTCCGGGGCTTCGATATACTGTTGAATGAGCGTGATGCCGTCAACCGATTCCTCGAACGAGGGACCATATACATATTCTTTGAGTCCTTCGATCGTATGGAACAATTGGACCCCAAGTCCTTTTCCGGCACGATTATGTTTCGTGATGAATGGCGTCAAAGCTAACTGCTCAGCCGCTTCGATGATTTGCGCCTTACCGACTGCCGCAATCGTCTTCGGCACGCGAATCCCTTCACGTCGAAGCGCCGTGTATTGATTGACTTTACTCACTTCGAGGCGGATGGCACGTGTGCCGTTGAACACGGTCCGGTCGTTTGCCTCTAACCAAGCGAGGACGCCTTCCGTCAATTCTGGTGCGTACCGATGCCCACGTGTGTGCGAGGAGGCACTCATCCGATTATAAAAGACACCTTCCGGGGGCATTGCTTCGAGATCAATCGTCCCTTGGTCCAAGTGCCACAATTCATATGGCAAGTTCAATTCTTTTAAACGGTGGACAAGGTGGTTCGTCCATTCTTCGTTTTCATGAATGACGTGAATTTTAGACATCATCATTCCTCCTTCTATGATGTGTTTACTTTACCATATTCATAACCGACAATTCCAATGTGTATGGTTTGCCTAATCCTCAATTCTGAAATATCAGACGATTTCATGGTATAATGAACTTAAGAGTATTGTTTCAGAAAGGAAGTGTTGTGTTTGCCCGTACCTGTTATAAGTACTGATGTACTCATTTTACTCTTCGGTCTACTTCTCGTAGCCGGTGTCATGGCGACACGAATCTCGACTCGATTCGGCTTGCCCGCCTTGATTTTATTTATGGGAATCGGCATGATCATGGGAAGTGACATTACTGGTCTCATCTTCTTTGACGACTCGAATTTAGCGCAGCTGATTGGAGTCGCTGCCTTGATTGTCATTTTGTTTGAAGGGGGTCTTCAAACGAAATGGTCATCAATCCGGAGCGTCCTCGCCCCTTCTGCCTCGCTGGCGACGCTTGGGGTATTGATTACTACAACAGTAGTCGCCGTGGCCGTTCGTTTCGTATTTGGTTTCGATTGGATTGAATCTTTCTTGTTCGGTGCGATCATCGGTTCGACCGACGCAGCGGCCGTCTTCGCCGCATTTAAAGGAAAGAATATCTCACCGAAAGTCGGTGCGACTCTCGAAGCCGAGTCCGGCACGAACGACCCGATGGCGATGTTTTTGACGATTCTCGCTCTCGACTTCATGATGAAGCCGGATACGACCATTTGGGACGGAATTTGGATGTTCGCCCTTCAAATCGTTGTCGGGGCATTGATCGGCTTCATCCTTGGACAACTGTCTCGCCTCATGTTGAACCACTTGAGACTTGATTCGAGCGGACTGCATGCCGTTCTCATGATTTCTATGGCGTTTCTTACCTATGGTGTCACAGCTTACTTATTGGGAAGCGGATTACTCGCCGTCTATATCGCCGCCATGATTGTCGGAAATGCGGATACAGCGCATGAAGTGACAATCGTCCAATTCTCAGAAGCGCTCGCGTGGATCATGCAAATCATCATGTTCGTCATCCTTGGGTTACTCGTCTTCCCTCGTCAACTCATCGAGCCGGACTTGATTTGGAAAGGACTACTCATCTCATTCGTCCTTATGTTCTTGGCACGTCCGATTGCCGTCTATTTATCGACACTTGGCATGTCATTTACGAGAAAAGAAAAGTTGTTCATCTCATGGGCTGGTCTAAAAGGCGCCGTGCCGATCGTCCTTGCGACTTTCCCGCTTATTGCCGGTACCGAAAATAGCCAACTGTTATTCAATGCCGTCTTTTTCGTCGTCGTGACGAGCGCCCTGATCCAAGGGACGACGTTGACGCCACTTGCCGAGAAGTTAGGGTTGCTCGGTCCGGATAAAATTCGTTCTCCATACACAATCGCCCTTGTCTCGAGCAAACAGTCTCAACACAAACTCGTACCTTACGTGGTCACAGCAACTTCATCCATGATTGGAAAAACGCTCGCGGACATCACACTCCCACCGAACACCGTCGTGAACGCCATCGTCCGAAACGAATACTTGATTCCACCGAACGGTCAGACAGCCATCGAAGAAGGTGACCTCTTATACGTGCTCGCCTCGATGTATCGTCATGATCAACTCGACCAAACATTTGGTGAAGATGGACTCGATCGAGTCGAATTATGAGAAGATAGAAAATCAGCGCTTCGCCTGAAGCGCTGATTTTCTTATGCATGGATTTGCTTTGCCGATCGAATGAGCGTCTCGACATCCTCTGTCCGTCCTTCATGAAGCGCTTCGACGATAAAGCTCCCGACGACGACACCGTCACACGCATTCCCAAGTGACTGTACTTGTTCCGGACGATGGACTCCGAATCCTGCTAAGACGGGAACCCGTGACTGCTCAGTCAATCGAGTTAAGTAGGCGAGAAGCTCGTCTGGGAATACATCCGCTTTCCCGGTCGTTCCTTTGAGCGTGACCGCATACACGAATCCTTCTGCTTTTTCTAAGATGGATGCCGTTCGTGCCTCACTACTCGTCAGCGTGACGAGCGGGATGACGGCGACGTCATGCCGATTGACATCTGCGAACAACTGGAGGCTCTCCTCAAACGGAAGGTCAGGAATAATGACCCCGCTCACACCACATTCGTTCGCCCGGTCAAAGAACGGTTGGACCCCGAACCGAAACACGGGATTCAAGTATGTCATCAAGACAATCGGAACGTTAAATTGATCTTTTCCTTCTATTAAATGGTTCAATACCATTTCAAGCGTCACACCAGCTTCAAGCGCGCGCATTCCTGCCGCTTCAATAATTGGTCCATCCGCCACCGGATCGGAGAATGGGATACCGAGTTCAATCGCCGTCGCCCCCATCCGTTCTAGTTCCACAATGGTCGGAATCAGTCGCTCCATCCCGCCGTCACCGGCCATGATATACGGAACGAACGCCGCTCCTTCTCGCTGTCGAATCGCTGTCTCTAGTTTCATCGTGTCGCCACCTTCTCTCGGATTGTATGGACGTCTTTGTCTCCGCGCCCTGATAAACAAATCACCAGTGTATCGTCTTCTCCCATCGTCTTCGCGAGCGTCTCTGCATAAGCGAGGGCGTGTGAAGACTCCAATGCAGGAATGATTCCTTCTTGTCGGCTGAGTGCGAGACACGCGTCGAGTGCCTCGTCATCCGTGACGGCCGCATAGCGCACCCGCTCAATATCTTTCAAGAAACTGTGCTCCGGTCCTACCCCTGGGTAATCGAGTCCGGCTGAAATGGAGTGCGCTTCCTCGATTTGACCCGCTGCGTCTTGCAAGACATACATGAGCGACCCGTGTAAGACACCGACTTCCCCTTTTGTGAGGGTCGCTGCGTGTTTATCCGTATCGATGCCACTTCCAGCCGCCTCGACACCGTAGAGCGCGACCGACTCATCGTTCAAGAACGGATAGAACATGCCCATGGCGTTGCTCCCTCCGCCGACACAAGCGACGACGGCGTCCGGGAGGCGTCCCGTCTGTTCAAGGATTTGCCGACGTGTCTCTGTCCCGATCACGCTTTGGAAATCACGTACCATCTGCGGGAATGGATGCGGTCCGAGAACGGAACCCATCACATAGTGCGTATCGTCGACATGTTTGACCCAGTAACGGAGCGCTTCATTGACGGCATCCTTCAACGTACGACTGCCTGATTTGACAGGAACGACTTTCGCCCCGAGTAATTCCATCCGAAACACGTTCAATGCTTGGCGTTCAACATCGACCTCACCCATGAAGATGGTACATTCTAAATCGAGTAATGCACATACTGTCGCAGTCGCAACACCGTGCTGACCCGCTCCCGTCTCGGCAACGACTTTTTGTTTGCCCATCTGTTTCGCAAGGAGCGCCTGCCCAATCGTGTTGTTGATCTTATGGGCACCGGTATGGTTTAAGTCTTCACGTTTCAAATAGACGTTCGTCCCGAGACGGCGACTCAGGTTCGACGCATAATAAAGTGGCGTCTCACGTCCCACGTATTCACGTAATAAAGAAGAGAAGCGTTCTTGAAACTCAGGATCTTGCTTCGCCTCCTCGTAAGCGACCTCTAATTCTTCGACCGCTTGCATGAGCGTCTCCGGAATATACTTTCCACCATATTGTCCAAACTTCCCGTTCACTGGTTGTGCATACATCATAGTTCCTCCTTGGCGCGTTGAATGAACGCACGAATTTTTTCGATATCTTTCACACCGTCCGTCTCGACACCGCTCGAGACATCGACGCCGTCTGGTTGGATGAGTTGAATTGCTTGTCCGACATTGTCAGGGGATAGCCCGCCCGCTAGCCAAAACGGACGTTGCGGCCGGTCCATTGTGCCCCAATCTAAAATCTGTCCACTCCCTGGGGTCGGATGGTCGATCAAACGCACATCTGCCGTCTCCTCGGTCGACGCATCGATGATGGGCAATCCGAAGGTACGGAGTTGTTCGATTGACTGCGTCCGATGGTGAATTTGTAAATCCGTCAGCCCTACGTCCAGCGTTTCCTCGACCTCTTCCATTGAAGGACTTAAAAACACACCAACGATCCGAACCGATTGTGGGATATGTGCAGCTAATCTCTTCGCAGTCGTCACGTCGATTTGTCGAGAACTCGGGGCGAAGACGAACCCGATTGCATCCGCTCCCGCCTCGACCGCCGCCTCAACAGCTTCCTTTGTTTTTAGTCCACAGATTTTAACGAACATGTTTTCAACTCCTCGAGTAACCGGGTCGGGTCCTCTTCACGCATGAGTGCTTCCCCGACGAGAATGGCGCTTGCCCCAGCTTCTTGTAAACGTGCAGCCGCCTCGACCGAACTGACCCCGCTCTCGCTGACGAATGTGACCTCAGGATAGCGTTTCATCAAATCAATCGATGTTTCGAGGGATACCTCGAACGTTTTTAAGTCTCTGTTATTGATGCCGATCAACACGTCATCAAGTTCGAGGGCGATGCGTAACTCCGCATCATCATGTACTTCGACTAAGACGTCGAGACCGATGGAGCGAGCGTATCGCGTCAACTCCTGAAGACGTGTCGGATGGAGTGCCGCCACGATCAAAAGTGCCACACTCGCCCCGTAATGCTTCGCATAGTCGAGTTGTCGTTCATCGATGATGAAATCTTTACAGAGCACCGGGATGGTGACGACATCGGCAACTTGTCGCAAGTCGTCAAAAGAACCGTTAAAGTACGTCGTGTCTGTCAAAACGGAGATCATCGTCGCACCAGCTTTTTCATATTGACGTGCCCGTTTAGCGACGTCGACCGTCTCCCGAATCATTCCTTTCGAGGGGGACGACCGTTTGATCTCTGAAATGATATGGAATCCCTCGCTCATCACATGTAAGAGAGAGATTGGCTTCGTCACGGGGACATCGATGGGCTGCATGCCGCTAACCTCTTCTATTTTCGTTCCGATGATTTTCGTTAAATAACTCATGCTTCGACCTCCGTACGTTGTAAGTTTTGTAATACGCGTAAGGCGTGCCCTTCATCGATACTACGTTTTGCTTCTTTCACTCCTGCACGAAGCGTTGCGGTCGTACCATACGTGCAAAGGGCAAGTGCCGCGTTTAATAAGACGACGTCGCGCGCCGGTCCCGACTCTCCATTCAATACGGCAAGAAGTGTCGCAGCGTTCTCTTCTGGTGTGCCTCCACGTAGCGCTTCAAGCGGTGCCCGCATCAAGCCGACATCTCGTGGGTCGACCGCATAACGCGCCGTCTGTTCCCCATCAAAGAAGTACACGTCGTTCACACCGGCGAGACTCGCTTCATCGAGTCCACCTGCTCCATGGACGACCATACCGCGCTCCACCCCGAGATGACGCATCGCGGTCGCCATCTTCTCGAGTAACGATGGATGATAGACACCGACAAGTTGTCGTTTCGGACGAAGCGGGTTCGTTAACGGTCCGATTTGGTTGAAGATGGTCGCCGTCGCGAGCCGTTTCCGGACCGGCATGACATGCTTCATGATCGGGTGGACATGCTGGGCGAATAGAAAACTGAGATTCGTCCGTTTCAAGTCAGCATGTACTTCTTCTGCCGTCTTCACAATCGGAACGTTCAATGCCTCTAAGACGTCCGCGCTTCCTGATCGACTCGAGACGCTTCGATTCCCGTGCTTGGCGACCGGAATCCCAAGACCAGCCAGGACAAAGGCGACGGTCGAACTGATATTAAACGTATGCGCCCCGTCGCCGCCGGTACCACAAACATCTAGTACGGGTAAATCACTTTGGGGGAACTGTGCCGCTTCACGAATGTATGCTGCGAGTCCTGCCATCTCTTCTGCTGTCTCACCGCGCTCTTTCATCGCCAGCAGCACTCGTTCGATTTGCGCTTCATCCGCTTGGAACATCTCGCTCGCTGCCACTTTCATATCTGCTGTTGATAATGCGTTTGTCTCCAATTGTTGAATCATCGTCTGTTCCCCCTCTAAAAATGTGTATAAAAAAACTCCATACGACAGTCGTCGTATGGAGGACGGTTCAATACCGCGGTGCCACCTCTCGTTGATTCCAAAGAATCCACTCTTCGATGCAATCACATCGTATCCCGATAACGGGGGAAACCGTCACGACCTACTCTCTTCAGCCATGCTCTCATGAGCCCATTCACGCGGACGCCTCGGTCAGGATCTCACCATCCCTGACTCTCTGGACGAAACGTCTTCTCGCGCTACTCTTCTCAATCCTCGATTTATATTGTCGAAACGAAAAAGGGGTCACCCGTCTCCTCATAGCCTGTGCTATAAGAAGGACGAGTAACCCCGTGGTGCCACCTTCGTTGGTTCCAAAGAACCCACTTCACGGACAATCATCCGCTTCCCCGTGATAACGGTGGGTAACCCGCTAAAGCCTACTCAAAGTTCGGTTTAGAGCTCAGAAGTCCATTCGCGACGTCCCATATACTGATTCACACCAACCATCAGCTCTCTGTCATACGGGATTCGTCGTTACTTCTCTTCGTCAACGCCTTTATTCGTTTCAGTTAAGTTAATTCGTACTATACAGGGCAGAAGAATCCATGTCAAATAAAAAAATTATAAAAACTTTGTCTCTATATGTGCAGTCAAAAATGAGAAACTTTCACCGTTTTTTCGAATTGACATTGTTTTTTTTCGTCTGCTATAGTCGTCCACAACAACATTTCACTCAGCTAAAGGAGAATCGATTTTGGAAACAAATAAACTAAAACGCGAGCTGTCCACCCGGCAACTCACGATGATTTCCCTCGGAAGCGCCATCGGAACCGGGCTGTTCCTAGGAAGCGGTCTCGCGATTCAAACCGCTGGCCCGAGCGTGCTCGTCAGCTATGCCATCGGGGCGTTCATCGTCCTCTTACTCATGGGTGCTCTCGCCGAAATGACGGTTGCCCATCCAACATCTGGATCATTCGGAACGATTGCCGAGCGATACGTTCATCCACTCGCTGGTTTTCTCGTCCGTTACTCTTACTGGGTCGCAAACGTACTGGCTGTAGGAGTTGAAGTCAGTGCCATCGCCATCTACATGCGCTACTGGTTCCCTGATGTGAACGGGTTCGTCTGGGTCGCCCTCTTCGGTGGATTACTCATTTACGTCAACGCCCGTCACGTTCATACGTTCGGAACGACTGAATACTGGTTATCCTTCATCAAAGTAACTGCCATTATCCTATTCATCGTCCTCGGTGCCGCCACATTGTTCGGCGAACCAGGATCACCGATTGAGTCAATCACGACAGGAAACGAAGGCTTCTTCGCGTTCGGCTTTTACGGAATGTGGGTGACGATTTTCATCTCCCTCTTCAGTTTCCTTGGAACCGAGCTCGTTGCTGTCACAGCCGGTGAAGCGAAAGACCCGGACCAGGCCGTACCACGCGCTTTACGCGCGACCGTGTTCCGCTTGACGTTCTTCTATGTCGTCACGCTCGCGATCATGCTCATGCTGATCCCATGGCAGCAAGCCGGGATCGACCAAAGTCCGTTCGTGCTCGTCATGGAACAGTTTGATGTCCCGTTCGCGGCAGGCATCCTCAACTTTGTGATTTTGATCGCCGCCTTGTCTGCGATGAACGCGCAGCTTTACGCGTCGACACGTATGATGTACTCGCTCGCGGAAGCCGGCGATTCACCGAAAGCGTTCAACAAAATCAGCAAAAATGGGATTCCAATGTTCGCGCTACTCGTTTCAACAGGCGGGATCGTCCTCGCCGCTTTGCTACAAGTATTCATGGAGTCGTCGTATCCATTCTTGATGGGAATCTCGATGTTCGGAGCTATTTTCACTTGGTTCATGGTCTTCGTCTCCCACTTGTTCTTCCGTAAGAAATGGACTGGGCGAAAACTCCCTGTCCGCATGATGGGATATCCATTCCTCCCATTGCTCGGGGCGGTCTTACTGCTCAGCCTGATGATCACGACATGGTTCACGGATTTCAACATCTTGCTGAAATTCGGCGTACCTTGGTTGATCGGATTGACGATCATCTATTACGTGCGTGAACAAATGCGTAAAAAACAAGATCGTCCAAGCGATATTGAACAAGCCAACTAACGAGTATCCCTTCGCAATCGCGGAGGGATTTTTTACGCACAAAAACTCCTTTCGCAATCGAAAGGAGTTTTCTGGTTGATGCATCAGAAGAACTGACGCGGATTGACCGTGCTACCTGCGCTCGTTGCCGAGTATGAGTAGCCGCCTTTATGAATCTCAAAGTGCAAGTGCGGACCTGAAGAGTTCCCTGTGTTTCCAAGTGTCCCGATGTTCGACCCTTGCGTCACACGCTGTCCAGAGCTGACAGATACCGAGTTCATGTGCGCATAGACCGTGGTCCAAACTTGACCGTTGATCACGTGTGCGATCATGACGTGGTTCCCGTATGCGCCACCCCAACCTGCACGAATGACCGTACCTGTCGCAGATGCGCGAATCGGTGTCCCTGTTGGACCTGCGATGTCTACACCGTTATGGAACGTGTAACCAAACGCACCGCTCGCCGGACCCCATCCTTGTGAGTAGCGTCCTGAAGCCGGTTGAATGAACATCGAACTAGACGGAGCTGGCGTCGATGTCGTCGGCGCCGGTTTTGGCTCTGGTTTCGGAGCTGGCGTTGATGCCGGTGCCGGTTTTGGAGCTGGCGTTGATGCCGCCGTGTTGTTTGAAGACGACGAAGACGGGGTATTCGATTTATTGTCTTGCTTTTGTTGAGCAGCTTGACGAGCTGCTTCCGCTTCTCGTTCTGCCTCTGCCTGACGGGCAGCCTCAGCTTGACGTGCAGCTTCTGCTTGGCGGGCTTCTTCCGCCTTACGTGCCGCCTCTTGACGAGCTGCTTCTTCCGCACGACGACGGGCTTCCTCTTCTTCCCGACGCTGCGCTTCGATTTCAGCCGCGATTGCCTGTTCTTGAGCGACTAATGTTGCTTCAATCTCTTGAAGGTCAAAGATTTGCGATTCGAACTTGATGTTCTTCTCTTCAAGCTCTTTGATGCGTTTTTCACGTTGCTTCATTTTCTTCTCAAGCTCGGCTTGACGCACTTCGAGTGCTTTTTGTTGTTCAAGAAGTGAAGCACGCTCTGCTTTCAAGTCAGCCTGCGCTTCTTTCAACGAACGCTGTGTCGCTTCATAGTCATCAAACAACTCTTGGTCACTACGCTGAATCGTTCCAGCTGTGATCATACGTGTCACGAGATCAGAGAGATTTTTTGAACCGAAGATGAACTCAGCCCAGTTGATTGAACCGCCACCGTTCTTTTGCATCGTGGCCATACGCTCTTTCATCATCGCTTCTTGCGCCTTCATTTTTTCTTGGTAATCTTTAATATCGGCTTCAAGATCCTCGATCTTCATCTCGGTGCGCTTGATTTCTTGGCGTTTCATGGCGACATCATTGATGATGTCTTGCAATTGTGCGTCCATTTTGTTGACCTCAGCCTGAACTTTTGAAATCTCTTCCTTGTTTCCTTCAATTTTTGAAGATGTTTCTGACTGGTCTTTTTTCACACTGTCGCGCTTTTCTTTTACTTTTTGTTGTTGTTCTTGCTTCTCTTTAATCGAAGTCGATGCATCCGCAACTGTATGTGTGCTGATGAGCATCACACCGAGCGTCAACGTCGAGACTGTGCGTTTCCAATTCATGAATGGGGTACATCCTTTCTTAAATGACAAACGTGAGTACCTACTACACTACATATTTAAAGCCGTTTCAGTATGTAACAAAAACGATCATTTGGTTGAGTTTCAACACGACTAATTATATCTAACTGATAGATATTTTCCTGTTAAAGTTATATTTCAATTTTATTACGCAAGAACAAAGGTTCGGACAATGAATGCATAGAACTTATTATTTACCAATACCTTTTCAGACTGTTCGATTTGACATCTTTCTGTAATGTTTTATGTAAATAGAGAACGTTTTACCTTATTTTAAAATAATAAGCGAATAGGGCTGTATATCCCTTTTCCAATTAATAGGATGACTCATCAAAAAAATCCATGCCGTCGCTGCATGTGAACATGAGCAAAGGCATGGATATCGAATAAATCGATTCTCAAGTTATAGTTTCATCGCACCGACGATGACAAAGATCCAGGCAGCGATGAATAACACGCCGCCAATCGGTGTCACGGCTCCGAGTTTTGTAATTCCCGTCAATGCCATGACGTACAAGCTTCCTGAGAAGAAGACGATTCCCGCAAACATGAGCCATCCAGCCACGTTGAACTGGCTGATGCTCACGCGCATGAGGAGCGCTGCAATCCCAATGATTCCAAGCGCGTGCACCATATGGTAGAGCACACCTGTCTGCCAGTTTGCCAACATGTTTGGCGCCAATCTCTCTTTTAGCGCATGGGCGCCGAATGCACCAAGTGCCACACCGAGTGCCATCAATCCGGCACCGATCATTAATAATATCTTCATTTCCGTTCCCCCTTATCTGACTTTTCGTGCTGGTAAATTCCACTTCCGATAGTAGGATATCACTCGAAGTGTCGCGACGACAATTAAAAGCGCGTACACAGCAAGACCGCCTTCGAGCTTGAAGTAATACGTAATGACCGCAATGAGAATCGCCCAAATCGCATACACCTCAGATTGTAAGACGAGAGGCTTACGTCCTGCCAATAAGTCCCGGACCACACCTCCGCCAACGCCAGTCAAGACAGCCGCCGCAATCGCAGCAGATAAAGGTAAATCAAGCTTGATTGCGACCTGCGCCCCTTGAAAGGCAAAAGCGACGAGACCAATGGCGTCGACAATGACACCCCAGCGTTCCCAATGTGGCAATACGACACTCGGGAGCAGGAAGATGAGGAGTGCGACCAGAAAACATAAAATAAATAAATCATTCTGTTGCCAAATTAAACTGACGGGGTTTCCTAACAGGACGTTTCGGATCGCGCCGCCTCCGAAGGCGGTGATAAACGCCAGTAACCAAACTCCAAAAATATCGTATTTTTCATCCATCGCAATGATGGCTCCGCTCGCCGCGAACGCAATCGTTCCGACGACGTTGAGCAATTCCCACTCCATGAACATCCCTTGCCCTTTCTTCAACGCATTGTATGGTAAAGTATAGTTACAAAAATTCAGGTCAGTCGTGCGACTGTCGTAAAGGATGTCGGTATTACAATGAAACGTATCGCTTTGTTCCGCATATGGATTATCGTCACCATGTTCGCCCGATTCATCATTCGGCTGTACGCCTTTTCACGCAAACAACAACAAGGTGTCGCCACGACAGAAGAATATGAAGCACTGATGCTCAAGCTCGCGCGTGAGTATAAGCGTAACGCGCTACGACTCGAGGGCTTGTTAATCAAACTCGGACAATTCTTATCAATTCGTGCAGACTTGCTACCACCCGCCGTCTTGAACGAGCTGTCAGAGCTCGTCGACCGTGTCCCGACGTCTGGTTGGGAGAAGTCGCGCGCGATTCTAGAGGCAGAATGGGGCGTCCCATATACCCAAGTCGTCAAAGACGTCGGCATCGACGCCGTCGCCTCGGCTTCCATCGGAGAAGTATATGGTGCCACGCTTCTTGAAAACGGCAAACGGGTCGCCATCAAAATCCAGCGTCCGAATATCGAAAAAATCATCCGAACCGACTTCCGTGCGATGCGGATTGTCACATCGATGTTAAAGCGGACATCCCTCGCTAAATCAACCGACTTAGATAGCTTATATCGCCAAATGATTTTTGTCATCGGGGATGAACTAAATTTCCAAACTGAATTAAAAAACGCCCTGTATTTTAAAGCCAAATACGCCGATAACCGAGACGTTTACATCCCGGACTATCACGAACATCTCTGTACGAACCGCGTCTTGACGATGGACTGGGTCGACGCACGCCGAATCACCGACCTCGCCTTTTTAAAAGAAAATGGAATCGACCGTTCCGCCCTAGCTGAACGACTCTTCACACTCGCTGCCGAACAGCTATTGTTTGGTGGGCAGTTCCATGCCGATCCACACCCCGGAAACGTCCAAATTCGAGCCGATGGCACCATCATCTTACTCGATTTCGGTATGGTCGGACAGACAACGGCGCAAGACATGGCCACGATTCGGAATATCTTACAGGCGTTCATCTCGCTCGACTATGATAGCATCGTCGATGGATTAGAAGACTTGCGCTTCCTCTTACCGACGGCAAACAAACAAAACATTCGCCAAGCACTAGAGAAAGCGGTCACTTTCTACCTAGAAACGGACATCGATACCGTCGATACGAAATTGATTGAGAAGGTGTTACAGGACATTCAATTGCTCGTCAAAAACGAACCGATTCAGCTCCCGGCAGAATTTGCCTTCTTCGGTCGGGCCGCCTCGACCTTGCTCGGGATTCTGCAAATCCTCGATCCGAAAATCGATCTGTTCACACTCGGTAAACCGATTGTCATCGAATGGCTCGAGGAAGACGGGACAACGCTTCAAAATCGTTACGTGAAGACCGGAATCAACTACGCGAAGAAACTGTTAAACGTTCCTCCACTTCTGGATAATTACTTAAAAGAACCGACACGAAAACGTCTGTCGGAGCAAGCGATGTTCCAACGAAACCTTGAATCCAAGGAACTCTTGCACCGTCAGACGTTCAATGCCATCGTCATCTTGCTCGGTTTGCTCGTCGGCCTACTCGGCTATATTCGACCGGATGAATGGCTCTTCTGGTCAGGTGGCGTCGTCTCCGTTTTAGCTTATTTCAATTGGAGACGCCTCGGACGAAAGATTCGTCATTTGGCACGCCAAGACTTTCGAGTATAAGCGAACCGTCACTCTCAGCAGTGGCGGTTTTTTGTTGAATCCATTGTGCGATATAAGCACCGACGTCACGCATCATGCGAGGTGTCGTCCAACCCATGGTCGATACTTGAATGACGTTCGCCTGCTTTAAGTAGTCACTCTCATACTGGACGAGATAGCCTTGATAGGACAGTTGGCGCCCGAGCTCGACCGAGGATAGCTCGCACGGAACTGGAATCGTGATGATGCCAGGTGATTGGGCGGGACACACATCGACCGATAAACCGTTCTCTTGTAAGGCATTAAGCAACGTATTCATCTTTACAGAATGTGAAACGACTTCATCTTCTGTCAACTCATCCAGCGCGATCGCCATCGCTGAGAGAAGCGGTTCCGATTGTGTGAAGGCAATCGGTTGATAGAGGGATAGATCCAAATAGCGCGCTGTATGTGGTGTCGCGATCGCTGGATGCTTCATTGCCACGAACGCGAGACCCGGGGCGTTCCGTAACGCCTTTCCTGAAGAGAAGGTCACGTAGTCCGCAAACGAATAGTCATAGACGAACGTTCCGACGGCACTGATCGCATCAATGGCGACAACGCCTTGCCATGTATGAAGCGGGGCAAGGTTGATTAAAATCCCTAACGATGTCTCGCAATGAACCGTCCATACCCAGTCTGGTGCAATGCGCTCAAGTTGCGAAATATCCCATTGTCCCTCTTGGTCCACTGCGACCACGTCAAAAGACAGACCGACACGCCGGGCATGGTCAATCAAGCGTTCTCCAAATTCACCCGCATTGAAAATGAGGCCGTGTCCGTCCAATCGAGCCGCGACCGCATCGTTAGCGACGGTCCCGCTTCCAAGGAGCGTATAGACATGAGGGAGTCCGATTCGTTCCGCCAGTTTTCGTTGTACCGCTTCAAGCACTCGTCCCGTTTCGTTTGAACGATGTGGGCGCGGCTGCATCGAGAGTCGTTCTCTCACACGGTCCGAACATTCAACGGGTCCTGCTAGCAAACTTTTTGGACGTAGGATCGATGCTGATTTGGATTCATAAAAAGCCGAACGCGTCAACATCATCGGAACATATCTCGCTTCGTCAGGACCAATCGGATCCGCGAACGGCACAAACCCGAATCGATGATAGAGCACTTGTTCACGTGTCGTTCCACTGATGACAATACCATCGACATCACGCTCTGTCGCATCGTCGATGACCGCGCGCATCAATCCAGCGAACGTCCGATTGCGTCGATAGGGTTTAGTCACAGCGAGGAGGCGAATCTCAAGCCAATTCCCATCAGGAATGCGTACTCCTTTTTGTTCCAACGAAAACGGCCGTTTGCCACGTAACGCACACATGGCGACCATTTCCCCATCCACTTCTCCAATCCAATATGTATTTTCTTCGTGAAATCGGTCGACAAGTCGCCTTTCCGGATTTGGTGGATGTTGTGGAATCTCTTCAACGAATGTTTCGTAATTTAACCGATGTATCGCTTCAAAATCTGATATTTCGGCTTTTCGATACACAATCATGTTCTTTCCTCCTTCACATGATGATACGTAATCACGATAGCGATGAGTATGGCCCAGATGACATCTTCGAGACTTCCGAAAGCTGCCAACGGTAATAACGTAAGCATGACTAATCCCGTCTCGCGAGAGTTCCCCGTTAATTTGATTAAGAGTAACAAGATAACAAGACCCCCAATAAACCACCACGGCTCATATGCCCATATGATTCCAGAAAAGACGGCATATCCCTTCCCTCCCGCACGGATTCGCCAAAATGGATAAATATGCCCGAGCGTGAGCGCGAACGCCGTCTGCCAAAAATATGGTCCGCTCATCTGTAGGACGAGAATCGTCTTGAGCACGTCGAATCCATAGACGATTAGAAACGCCTTTACTCCACCGATGCGATGCGCATTGCGTGCACCGGTATTCTTCGAACCAGTTGTCGCTAAATCATGTCCACTTAGCACCCCATACAGTCTGCCCCCGAGCAGACTTCCGACTAAATAGCCAATGACGATGATCCACATAGTATCCCCTCTTTTTTTTGTAAATTTGTGTGCGTTTCAGAAAAACGGGTATCCTCTAATTAACTGTGCACTTTTTGGAAAGGGGAAATCAAGATGCGAGAAGAGAAAAACTTCATTAACGGGGAATGGACAGAAACGGGACAAACGATCGAGGTACGAAATCCAGCCACAGGCAATGTGATGGCCGTCGTGACAAAAAGTGATACACAAGAAGCGACACAAGCCGTCGACGCTGCGCATGAGGCGTTAGAAGAATGGCAACAAAAAACAGCAGAAGAACGAGGGGAGCTACTTACTGAATGGCATCGTTTGATTGCAGAACATACGGAAGAGCTTGCCCGAACGATGGTCGAGGAACAAGGAAAACCGCTCAAAGAAGCGATCGGCGAAATCAACTATGCAAATGGATTCATCGACTGGTATGCGGCAGAAGGGCGTCGTGTATACGGTGAGACGATTCCTGCTTCATCGAACCAAAAACGAATCTTTGCCATCAAACAACCGGTCGGCGTCATCGCAGCCATCACACCTTGGAACTTCCCGGCTGCCATGATCACACGGAAAGTTGCTCCAGCGCTCGCTGCGGGCTGTACGGTCGTCATGAAACCAGCATCGGCGACCCCGTTGACCGCCATCGAATTGGTGAAATTAGCGGAGAAGGCCGGATTCCCAAAAGGGGTCATCAACCTTGTCACAGGACAAGCGTCAGATATCGTCAAAGCGTGGCAACAAGATAAACGGGTCCGAAAGTTGACGTTCACAGGATCCACGGAAGTCGGGAAAATGCTCATGCGTGATGCTGCGGACACGATGAAAAAGATTTCGCTTGAACTGGGTGGGCACGCCCCGCTCATCGTCACAGCTAAAGCGGATTTAGATAAGGCTGTTCCGCAAGCGGTCGCCACGAAATTCCGAAACGGTGGACAGACGTGTGTCTGTGCGAACCGAATTTATGTCGAACGCGCCGTCGTCGATGAATTCTCGGAGCGTTTCATTAAAGAGGTCGAAGCGTTGAAAGTCGGGAACGGACTAGAGGAAGGTGTCGACATCGGTCCGCTCATCGATGACGATGCGCTCAGCAAAGTCGAAAAGCATATCGAGGACGCGCAGATTCGTGGCGGTGAAGTGTACGGTGGCGAGGTGCTAGACGGCTTATTCATCCGTCCTGCTGTCATCCGTTATGCGAATGAAGACATGCTCTGCATGAACGAAGAAACGTTCGGACCCGTCGCACCGATTGCAACGTTCGATTCGCTCGATGAAGTCATCAAACGGGCGAACAACACGCCGTTCGGCTTAGCCGCTTACTTGTTCACGCAAGACATCAATGAAGCGGTCTATTTAGCTGAATCGTTAGAGTATGGGATTGTCGGTGTGAATGACGGACTTCCGTCAACGCCGCAAGCGCCTTTCGGTGGTTGGAAAGAGAGCGGACTCGGTCGTGAAGGCGGTCATCACGGTATTGAGGAATTTTTAGAAGTAAAATACATCTCTCTCGGATTGTGAGTATAGGTATACAAAAAGGCTTGTCGACATTGATATGCGACAAGCCTTTTCTTATCGGTTGACCCACTCGACTAAATCGTGTGGAGATTGAATCACGTGATCTGCAAGTGCCCACTCTTCTTCATTACCGAACCCGAATCCTGTCAAGACGACGGGGAAGTCATGAGCGCGAGCCGCCTCGACATCCGATTTACGATCACCGACCATAATATAGTCCGCCTCTCCGTGCCGGACACGGTGCGCTGTCAGAATGTCTGCCTTCTTCTCGCCCCCAACAGATTCTAAACATTCGGGTGCCGTCATATATGGACGAATCTGTTGCGTATCTAAAATCAAATTCATATAATGAACACCGCAGTTACTCGCTGTCGTCAGCGTATGACCTTGCTCGTGAAGTGTCTCCAACATCTCACGAATTCCGTCAAATAAGACATTTTGTCCTTCCATCGTTTGCTCAAGCGTCGTATGACGGAGTCTGCGAATGAGACGAATCTCCTCAAGCGTCGCTTCTGGGATGACATGCTCCCAAAACGCGTTACCTGCCAAGCCGTATCCTGAACGGACCGCCTCTTCACTCGGTTTCGGAAGATGAGGAAGCTCCTCGAGTGCCTCATGAATCGCCTTCGTCATCGGTCCGGTCGTATCTACTAACGTGCCATCGATATCAAATAAAATTACTGCCATTGGATTGATCTCCTCTCTTTCACTCTCTCCCTACCGTAGCAGAATCCCCGAAAATGCAAAAGAGAAAACGTGGTGACAAAAAACGACTGAACCGATTCGTCCAGTCGCATCTATTATCCACGCCAGAAGTTCATTCCACCCTTTACAGAATAAACGTCGGTATATCCGGCACTCTTCAGCATCGCTGCCGCGCGTTGGCTACGCATCCCGCTCTGACAGATAACATAGACTGGACGCTCTTTTTCTTTCGGATATTTCGCTTGAGCATTACCGAATTCGGATAAAGGTACATTTTTCGCTTGCTTGATATGTCCCCCGCGGTATTCATGCGGCTCACGTACGTCCAACAATTGAATGTTCCGTTCTTCTGCGATTCTTCGTTTTAAATCATCCGTCGAGACTGTTTTTATATTGTTTCGACGACTCCACCAGAAATACACAAGTCCAATGACGACTGCCACAAAAAGAAAGTCCAACATATTCACGCCTCCATTTGCATTTCGTTTCTTGTACCCATTATACCCCCTATGGTATTTAAGTCAATGAAAATGAATCCACAAAAAAACCACATGTGCATCACATGTGGTTCAAAAATCGAGCAATGAATCGGATTTAGGTTGTTCGTCTTCTTCCATGGGAATCCCGAGAAAAGCGGCCATCTGACGATCAAGCGGAGGTTTCGTTTCACTTGTCACGGTCGGGGACTGTGATGCCCCAACGCTTTTTGCTTCAGACGTCTCCGCTAACAAGAGTTCACAAAAACCCATTAACTTTGCCAAATGACGCTTTTGCGCTTCGCCGGTTGACGACTCAATCTGTGTCATCACCTGACGCATTTGGGCGATGACTTGTTGTTCTGTAATCATAGTCCGTACACATCCTTTACGCTTCCATTGTGCAGGATTTCATCCTCAATTCGCAAGTTCCTTAACGATTCCTTGACTCGACCCAGTTTAAAAAGGCGTCATAATCAAAACGAACTTGATTTGCATAAAAATCAGCCCATCTCGATAACTGTCGAATAAACAGGGACGGAGAGTCACCGATTGCCGCCGCGATTCGTTCGCTTGCCGTATAATCGAGCACATTGGAGGTCGCATCGGCCCGTGCATGAATCTTCGCCGTGATTTGCGCTTGCACCTTCAACGTCTCAATGAGCGACGTCTCATCTTTCATATGTTTCGCTTTCACTTTTCGCTTATACGGAGAACGTTGCCTCACATAATATTCTTTGTCGTCAATCGTCAAATAGCCGAGATACGGGTCACGACTGTGGACCATTGCCCGTTGCGCAGCGACGACACGAGCGCCTTGATGCGACAATCCGTTTTCAAACAGCGGATGTGTCGGAAGAAAGAGAGACGGGACGGCAGATTGTGCTTGTTTCATCTCTAAAATGACATCTTCATCATGCTCTTCATCGGCACCTTCAATCAAAATATAGTAGCGTTCTAATCCGATAGAAGCCGTTCCGCTTTGAAGTTTGATGGCGATATCTTTGATTTCATAGTGATCGGCATGATGTCGGTGTTGATTTGACAAAGAAGACAGATAATCGCCCCATGCCGCTTCAATTTTCTCCCGTACTTCCGAGGAGATGGGAAGCAAGTCGTCACTCGTTGAAAAATAACGTTCCTCGTCTCTTACCTCCGTCCGTTCGGACATGAATTCATCTTTCTTCTTCTCCGCTTTTTTAATAACTTTTTTGACCGCTTTACACGTGTTCTCTTTCGTGAATTGAATATGCTCACTTCGTCCAAGCGCATGTTTTTCAATGGCTTTGGCATAGGACTCAGCAAACGCTTGAATGGCTGCTTTGCCATCGAACCCGGACTCGGCGGCGAATAAATCGACAGAGACCGCCATCCGCAACAAATCAAACAGGTATGAACCGATATACGCCTCATCAAAGTCGTTCACGTCATAGATGATGGTACCGGCCCCGTCTTCGAACACACCGAAATTTTCAAAGTGTAAGTCTCCTTGAATGAACGTCGGATGATCGGGACCTGTGTCAAACGCGATTGGCACTTTCGCAAAGTCGTAGTAGAACAAGTGTGAGCTACCCCGAAAGAACGAGAACGGGCTCGAACTCATCTTCGCATATTTTTCTTGTCTCGCCTCTTCCGAAAGCTGTCGAATCGACTGGTCGTAAAAATCAAGGACGGTCCCGATCGTCTCGCATCGAATTTGTTGTTTGACGGCTGTGAACATACGGCTCTCCCCTTCACTTGTTGAATAAGTGTTTATATTCCCCGTACCCGGCCTCTTCAAGCTCTTCTACAGGAACGAATCGGAGAGCGGCCGAGTTAATGCAATAGCGTAAGCCGCCAAGCTCTTTCGGACCGTCATCAAACACGTGACCAAGGTGACTGTCCCCTTGTTTTGAACGGACTTCTGTCCGTACCATGTGGTGCGTCGTGTCCATGTTCAAATCGACTCGCTTCTCCTCGATTGGGCGTGAGAAGCTCGGCCATCCGCAATTCGACTGAAACTTATCGTGAGATGTGAAGAGTGGTGTCCCGTCGACGATATCGACGTACAACCCCTCCCGCTCTTCATCCCAATATTCATTTTGGAACGGTGGCTCTGTCCCGTTTTCTTGAGTCACTTTATACTGCATCGGTGTCAAGCGTTCACGAAGTGCTTGTTGTTGTTTGCGATCACTCCACGCCTCTTTGATGAACTTCGCGCGCCCTGAACCGACACGGTACATCTCATAACGGAACGGATTTTTTTTATAGTAGTCTTGATGATAGTCTTCCGCTTCCCAGAACGTTTTCGCAGGACGGATATCGACTTCAATCGAGCGATCGAACCGACCCGAATCTTCCACTTCTTGTTTCGAACGCTCTGCTGCAGCCCGTTGCTCTTCTGAATGATAGAAGATGGCTGGACGATAGGATTCACCGCGGTCATTGAACTGCCCTCCGCCATCTGTTGGATCGATTTGACGCCAATAGATGCGTAACAACTCCTCATACGAAATGACTTCTGGATCAAATGTGATTTCAACCGCCTCTAAATGTCCTGTCGTCTCCGAACAGACTTGTTGATACGTCGGGTTGTCGACATGTCCTCCTGTATATCCAGAAATGACACGCTCCACTCCCTCATATTTATGAAACGGTTTGACCATGCACCAGAAACAGCCTCCCGCAAATGTAGCTTTTGCCATGATAAATCCCTCCTTACTTTGTAGTGTACCCAAAAATGTGGCAAGACAACAAAAAACGAGAACCACAAAATGTGTTCTCGCTTTAGTCCTCTTCCACCTGATTCACATGACGCATCACCAAAAATAAGATGACTCCAACAATCGCAGCCCCTAATAGCGTCAACACCATATTATCTCGAGCCGATAAAGTATAAAAGATCGCTAATCCAATCAAAATGAGCGCAATCGGAATAAACGCTCGTTTAAAATGATCCCAGTAACGCACGGACAGTCCTCCTTTTCTCTTATCATACCAAACTTTCGATTTTCCATAACGAAAGTTCTAAAAGATGAGGAGAACCTGAACAAATCCAAAAGGATTCCAAAACGATTTGCTTGAATAATCATTCAAGAGAGTTTCTTTCCGCAAGCAGGTTATTCCTGTTTGTTTCCAACTAGATGCTATATACTGTAACTAAATATTTCCATACGGGATAAGGGGGAGCTCCGATGCTCACAATCATAAATGCGTTCTTTATCAACCTGTGTATCTTGTTCACGCTCTTCACGATTTCCTTTTTACCGTTTCGAAACCGCCCTCGTCTGACGCCACAGTCTCCTCTCAAAGGAAGGATTTTACTTGGGGTACAGACCGGATTGATTGCCATCCTCCTTTTAGTAAATGCCTTACCGCTCGAGGGGATACTCATCGACTTACGTAATATTCCCGTTTTGCTTGCCGTTCTATTCGGGGGATGGGTGAGTGGTGCTTTCGCAGGTATCATATTATTAATCGGTCGTTCCCTAGTTCTGTTCTTTACAGACGGTACCATGCTCGGTCTCTATCTAGCCATCGCCACAATAGTTACGTTAATTGTCTTAACAGGTCTTTTACGGAAACGCATGGATAATACTCGGCCCACTTTGCTCGTATTCACTACAATCAGTATTGCCATTTTTGGGGCAGCGATTTATACCGCGCTTCCACTAAATTTGTTCTATCCCGTCTTAATCGTCTATACGTTAATGTCTTACGGGGGAGCGTGCGCCGCCTATCGATTACTGCTCGAACTACGCCGTCACTTCGAGAACGTCCAACATCAACAGCAACTGGCGCGGACAGATGCGCTCACCGGGATTGCCAATCGGCGTCTCTTGAACGAAGCCATGGCCAACTTGACGGTCGAGGCAGAAGAATACGCATTGATTTTGGTCGACATCGATCATTTCAAACGGGTGAATGACACATACGGTCACGACGTCGGAGATGATGTTTTGCGCGAGCTCGGCATGCTCCTCGTGAATGAGAGCAATGAGCGCCATTTAGTCGGTCGCTTCGGCGGCGAAGAATTTTTAATCGTCATGCCCCATGCTAATCGAGAAGAAGTATCGCAGCTTGCTGAATCTATTCGAGAAAAGGTTTCAACGTTCCCGTTCGAGACGAGTGCCGGTACGCTCCACATCACTGTTTCGCTTGGAGCTTGCCATTCGAATGATATTGAAATCGACAGTGTGTTAAAACATGCAGATGAAGCGTTATATCACGCAAAAGAGTCCGGTCGGAATCGTTTCATCCTCGCCTCTTAATGTGTCAAACTCCTCACACTTGAGCGCGTTTTCTCGCTTTACTTTCTCGAAATGAATCGTTAAACTAGGCTAGACTTTGATTCAGATCGATACATCATGATTTATTCAGAAAAGGGGAAACATCGTTCATGTCAGTTTTGTTATCTTTATTTGGAATTATGTTTATCGGCTCGTTCGCGATTGATTATAGACGTGGAAAGACACTTCAACAATCGGCAATCGGTGGGATTCGTTCGATTCAGAAAAACATGTGGATTTTCTTCCGGACCTCACTTTCGATGATGATTATCATCGGTCCTCTCTTATTGATTTCAGGTTTCGTATTCTCGGATTTGGTGACCTTTAACACGATCCCAGCATTCATCATCGCCGTTCTCAGTATCGGCTTTGCGGAACGGATTATCGGGATGACCGTGGCACCACTCATCCGCACGTTTTGGCATCAACGCGGTCGTCTTATGCCACTTTATTTAGATGCCGCTCTCTACGTATTCTTACTCTCTATTCTCGTTCTAGAGTTCTTGATGAACATCCCGGGGATTGATCTTCAGTCACCGTTCATTGCGCTATTCTATGCGTTCGCTCTCTTCTTCACGAGATACTTGTTCAGTTTGATTCGATTCACGGTTCAAAAAGGCGTAGCCTCGAATTAATTCATGACCCAATCCATGCGTGTTCGCACGTATGGATTTTTTTATTATTCTTATTGACAATGAGAATCGTTATCAACTATACTCTAGTTGTAGCTTCCCAAAAGCTTGGCGTGCACGTTCCCCAAACATATCACGTCACGTGGATTCCCCTCCACGACACTCTTTTTGAAAGCATTGCGACAACCCCCATTTGTTGCACCCATATTTGCCATAAACAAGACGAGCAGCCCACCGACGGGCTGCTCGTCTTTTTCATGATGCGAACACTTCTTGTTCGATTTGTTTCAATTCATAGAACATGCCACGTTTCGTCATCAATTCCTCATAAGAACCGACCTCGACGATCCGTCCAGCTTCCATGACGATAATCTGATCAAACGTTTCGAGACCCGTCAAACGGTGACTGACAAGAATGAGTGTGCCCCCTCCGGCTTGCTGTAGCAATTCAGAAAAGACATGGGCCTCTGTTCCTGCATCGAGTGCCGATGTCGGTTCATCAAGCAACCAAAGAAGTCCGTTTTTAAGAAGTGCCCGTGCGATGGCGAGGCGCTGACGTTCTCCACCTGACAAGTTTGCCCCTTTCTCCAGGACCGGTTCGTCTAGCGAGAATGACAAACGGACGCGCTCAAGTGCTACGTTCATCGCTTCATCTGTGAAGTCACCGGCTAACGCCAGGTTTTCCCGTACGGTTCCGTAAAAGAAATGATTGTCTTGCAAGACAACACTTGCATGTTGCCAAATAGATGTTTGTTTGACATCGTTCATATTGTAATCATCCAATCGAATCGTGCCGTCTTCCGTCCGAACGAAAGCCATTACCAGTTGAAGTAACGTCGACTTCCCTGACCCGCTCGGTCCGACGATTACCGTCTTCGAACCGCTCGGTATGTGTAACGTTACCTCATCTATCACATCTCGATACGTGTCTGGATAGCGATAGCGAATATGATCAAATGAAATAGACGGTGCGGCCGTAAACGTCACATCATGACGTTTCGCCTCACGCTCCTCAATCGTTTCACTCGGCTCCGTCACTTCAAACAAACGATCTGCTGCTTGCTTACTGTCTGCAAAGTGACCGGGGAACACGGCCATCGGCGTCGTATTCTCAAACGCTGTGAGCGACATCATGATCAGCATTGCCAAGAACAACCCGTTCAGGTCTCCATTTACCACCTGATACGCACCGATGGCCAAGACGCCCCATGAGACGAGTAAGGAAGCGGCAACGACGAGCGCAGAATTAAAGAATTGATTCGTTGTGTCTTTCCGCTCCGCCTCCATGTAACGTTCACTGTACGAATAGACAGCTTGTTTCGTGCGATCGAGTTGGTGATGAAGTTTTAAATCCCGGTATCCGAACAACATCTCTGTCAATTGAATCGACACATCTCCGCGCAATCCACGAATCGTCTCATCGTGACGGGCGCGGATTCGTGCAAAGCCGAGCGGGATCAAGAACCCCGTGATGAGTACACCAAACAAGATCCATAGACTGACCGCAAACGAGTAAAAGGTAACAAAGAAGATGGTGCTCAAAAAGACGAGTACGAGAATGATTGGCGGATAAAACACGCGAAGAAAGTAGTTTTGAAGACTCTCGACGTCCCCAACGACGCGTGCGAGCAAATCCCCACTCCGATATTTCGCAAAGATGGACGGAACGAGCGGCTCTAACTGACGATAGAACCGGACGCGCAACTCACTCAAAATCGTAAACGTTGCTCGGTGCGATGCGAGACGTTCCCGATAACGGCTTCCTGCCCGGATGACACCGAACAGTTTAATCAAGACGACGGGTACCATCAACGCATACAGGGGCGGGACGAGCCCGGCGCGTGATACGAGATAGCCACTTGCCGCGAAGAGGGCGACCGCCGCAATCCCTGCTGCATATCCAAAGAAGATGGAGAGGAGGATGTCTTTCTTTTCGCGCATCATCCATTTTGTAATCGTCCAAAGCGAGTTCATCGGCTCACCCCTTTCTGAAGTGCAAACAACTCCGCATACTCTGGGACAGCGAGTAACACTTCATGCGTCCCTTCTGCGATTCGCTTCCCATCATCCATGAACCAAATCGTGTCTGCCTCTTTGATTGTATGCAGACGATGCGCAACCGTGATTAACGTTGCACCTTTTGACAGCTCTTCAATCGAGCGTCTGACAATCCGCTCTGTTTTCAAATCGAGACCGGTCGTCGGTTCATCAAACAATAAAATACCAGGTCGCTTAAAGAAAGCACGTGCGAGTGCAAGGCGCTGCCGTTCCCCACCGGATAGTCCAAATCCACCTTCTCCGAGTTCTGTCCAGATCCCGTTCGGCAACTGGTCAATCACCTCGGATAGTCCAGCTGCCTCGGTTGCTTCGAGTAACGCATGTTCGTCAGCCACCTCACCTAAGGCAATGTTTTCGGCGAGTGTCCCGGCGAACAGATACGGATTTTGAGAGATATATGCAATATTTCCATACCAGGTAGATTCGTCATACGTATGCAAAGGTTCACCATCTACGAGAACACGACCTGATTTCACCTGCAAAAGTCCTGAAATCACGTTGAGGACAGTCGTCTTCCCGGAACCGCTCGCACCAACTAACGCGAGGTGGGTGCCCGACGAGATGCGACCACTCAATGGCTGAAGGGAAAAGCGTCCACCAGCGTACTCAAACGATACCTCTTCAAGCTCAAGATCCGGCTTCCGTGAACCAAGCGACTTCGTCCCCCACTGAATGCGATCATCCGGAGCGTCTAATACGTCAAAGATCCGGTCTGCTGCGCCCATACTGCCACGTCCCGTATGAAAGGCGCTGCCCAGGTCTTTGATGGCCAAGTAATACTCTGGCGCCAACACAAGAATCAAGAAGCCAGAGAAGAACGTCAAGTTCTCCCAAACGACCATCTGTAGCGCGACTTCCAGTGCCACGACACCGGTACTGAGCATCGAAATGAATTCCAGCATAAGGCCAGATAAGAATGCCGTCTTTAAGACGACCATCGTCGCATCCCGAAAGTCGAGACTGCTCTTCTCAATCGCTTTCGCTTCCTGTTCGGTCCGGTTGTAGAGTTTAAGTGTCGTCAAACCCTGTAAGACATCCAAAAACTTTCCGGAAAATTGATTCATCTTCTCCATCTGTTCCTCAGATTTTTTCTGTGTCGCAATCCCAATGATAATAAAGAACAAAGGGATAAACGGTGCCGTCACCATCATGATGACACCTGAAATCCAATGTTGGCTGAAGACGACAACCAAAATCAGAAGCGGGATAATCGAGGTTTGAATCACTTGTGGCCAATATTGACTGAAGTAGGCGTCAACCTCGTCAACAGCATCCATGAACACACTGACCTTCTTCCCAGATTGTCCCGTCAAAGAGGACTCGACCGGGCTCGTGGCATAGCGATCTAGCAATTGCAGACGTAACGCCCGTTTCGCTTTTTCCGATAAACTCGCCCCGATTCGCCCGGAGACGTATCCAAAAAGTGCTCGTGCCAATAGGGCGACGACGAGCCAAAGTAACGCCGGAATGACGGCTTCAAATGATTCATCTTTTAAAAAGATTCGGTCGACAATGTCGACGATTAAATACGCTTGCGCCAAAATCGATAGTCCAATCATGACCGCAGACAATACCAGTCCAATGATGTGACCTCGCTCGGCGAACGCAAGGGCTTGCAGTCGTTTCACTGCATTCATCCTTTCTCTATTCACAATCCGATTGCTTTGTGAGATTCATCACTAATTATACAATATGCTACGTCTTGAAGCGAACGCTCCGCTCGTTCCGACATGTAAAAGACGCCCTCTCCCGAGCGGCGTCAATCGAAGTCTTGATCAAAATATTCAGGATGCTCAATCACAAGTTGGTGCGCGTCCATTCGAAGCACGTCTTCTTTGCGAAGCTTCGCTAAAATCGTAGAAACCGTCTCCCGGGAAGTTCCGGATAGACGAGATAGTTCCATCGCCGTGAACGGACAGCGGACACGTACCCCCTGCTCGTCCGGCTCCCCTAAATCTTCAATCAAAAAATGGATGGTATTGAGTACACGTTCTTTCGCGCTCGGGGTAATAATTTCTTGGACACGTCGTTCATGTAAATCTAAAATACGATTCATCTGTCCGATGATATAGAGCAGCATGTTCGACTGTGTGGACACAAACCGCTCGAATCGTTCGGTCGGGATGTAGATGACTTCAATATCCGTCACCGCTTCAGCCGTATGACGGTAGTCTTCCTCCGTGAATAAACCGTTGTACGGGAAGAACTGTTTGGGTTTCACATAGTCCGCATACTGATGCGTCGCATGCTCGTTCATCCGTTCGAGTCTGATGTATCCATTCATTAAGAAATACACGCGCTCTCGCGGGTCTCCTTCCATGAATAGGAGTTGTCCTTTTCGATACGTTCGGCAATAGACGTATGGGACGAGCTGTTCAAGCGCTCGACTCGAACAGTTCGCAAACAGTGTCAACTGCCGTAAATCATCAATCGTCCACTTGTGTCGCATCTGTATTCCCTCATTTCTAGTTAAATCCCCCTACCTTAAGTATAAAATGATTTGAAATGATAACGCTTTCAAAATCCGACAGTTTTCTGACATGACAAAAGGGGGTCTCCCCCCTTATTTTAGTCCAACATCAGTTCTAATAACGCGTCTTGCAAATCTCGATCGAGTTCTAACGCATGGAGGTCAAACAGCCATGCTTCGAGACGTGTCTTCGTTGTCGCCATCTGGTACAACCGATCTTTCAAATCATAGGCGATTTCTGCTCGGTCTAAGAATCGATAGAGACGGTCAAGTCGATGAGCGTTCTGCGTCACATTGGCAGGGAGCGCCACCGTCTGCTCTTGCTTCAATTCACCGATTGGAATGTGTAGCGTCTGCGTCTCAGCGTCGTAGTCTCCTTCCCCGACAACACCTCGGACCAAAATGGTCAATGTCCGCTTCGCTGGAACGAGGGTCAAGTCTCCTGACATCTCGATGAGAAGCGTCCGCGCTTCCCAGTCGAGCGTGAACGTCGTTTCAAGCGAGGCACCCGTCTCATAATCGCGGCTTTCTCCGTCATCTTCATACATCGTGAACGTGTTCGAGGCACCTGGAAAGACGAGTACTTCTAGCTCGCTCGGGTTCCCCGTCTCATTCTCATGCGGTTTATGTGGCATGAGCGGAACGATGGCACCCGCTTTGGCGAAGACTGGTTGTTCATCAAGACCGCGGAATACACGAATCGACTTGTCGCCTTCGTAACGATGTCCTGTGAAGAAATCGAACCATTCTCCTTTTGGTAGCCAGACATTCGTTCCGGCGACGTGGAGCTTCCGGTCCATCGGTGTGATGATTGGGGACACAATGAGTTCACTGCCAAAATAAAATTGATTCGGTACCTGATAAGCCGCTTCGTCATCGGGATGTTCGATATACATCGGTAACACGAGTGGTAGCGCATCGGCATGGTTACGATAATTCATCGTATATAGATAAGGGATGAGTTCGTGACGTAAGCGTAAGAATCGCTTCATCGACTGTTCGGCTTCGATTCCGAAACGCCAAGGCTCTTTCCCGTTAAATGTGCTGAACGTCGAGTGGAGACGCATGATTGGACTGAACACCCCATATGCGACCCAACGCGCAGCGAGTTCATCATCTTTTTCCCCGCGATGATGCCCTCCGATGTCGTGACTCCACCACCCGTAGCCGATGTTTGTCGCTGTCGCTGTAAAATACGGCTGGAAGGCGAGCGATGCCCACGAGATGATTGTATCTCCTGAGAATCCGACCGGGTAACGGTGGCTCCCTGGTCCGGCGTAACGAGAAAAAATGAGCGGGCGTTTGCCGTCACGGGCGATATCAATGGCATGATAATGATTTAGCATCCATAACGGGTCGAGTCCTTCCATCTTCGAGGTCGACCCTTGTTGCCAGTCGATCCACCAAAAATCAACGCCGTCTGCCTCATGTGGATGGTGCATTTGTTCGAAGTACGCTTGAATGAATCGTTTGTCCGAAAAATCGAACGGGATTCGGTCCCCCGATTCCGGATCGACGCCCATAGCCTCGGCCATCGCCACGTACTGATCTTCAAACGCACGGACACCGTCCGCGGGATGCAGGTTCAACGTTACCATCATTCCCTCATCCTTTAACCAGTTGAGGAAACGTTTCGGTTCGGGAAACAAGTTTTTGTTCCACGAATAGCCCGTCCATCCACTCCCGTACTCTTCGGGGATGTCCGTCACGTGCCAGTCCATATCGATGACACTGACCGAGAACGGGACATCTTCTGACTTGAAACGGCGCATTAACGTCTTATACTCTTTTTCGTCGTATCGCCAGTACCGGCTCCACCAGTTCCCGAGCGCTTTACGAGGAAGCATCGGTGTCGGACCCGTCAACGTGTAAAAGTCTCGAAGTGCCTGTTTATAGTCATGGCCATATCCAAAGTAGTAAATGTCATGAATTCCTTTTCGTCTCGGCTCGACGAAGCGATCATCAGTCATCAAAAATGAGGATGAATCATCAATGATCGCATACCCTTGTTTGGAGAGGATCCCTTCTTCTAATTCCGTCGCCCCGTCCACATGGTCGAGCGTCCGCGCCGTCCCTTTCAGTGTCCGCTCCGGACCGTTGAACATGTAGCGGCTATAATACGTACTAAAGTTCCCTTTCACGTCCACATAGAGCGTGTTCGGTGCGAACGGACCTTTCGTATAATACAAATGAACATGTTCTGTGATGATTTGGAGCTCTGTCTCATCTTCAATCACTCGGAATTGTGGAACGTCAAATTCCCGATTCCACGCCACTTGGGTGGCACGGTCTTCAAAAATTCCGTCTTCCGCGTATTCCATCCGAATCAACTGACTCGTCAAAACGGTGAATCGATAACAGCTTCCTTGCACGATTGCCTCTTCCCTTGCTTTTGGTCTCATCCACGACTCATATACATGATTTTCTTCGAATAGGCGCATACACTCGAGCGATTCCGCTCTCCGTCACTTCCTTCCTGAAATTAGCGCAAACGTTTACACTGAATATGATAGCAATCTCATTTTTGGCATACAACATTCCTTCCCCTTGAATCCGGGCAGAAAACAAAAAAAGTCGCAAACGCTTCACGTCTGCGACACATTCTTATTGTTGGAGCGATGGAGCCAGGCGGACACGTGTGCCCGCTTCCCCGTCAATGGCTGCTAAAGCCTGATCGAGCGACGTGATGATGGCGACACGGTTCGTACCGGATTCGGCAAACTGAAGCGCCGCTCTTACTTTCGGCAACATACTACCTGGTGCAAACTGCCCTTCAGCGATATAGGTCTCCATCTGTTCTTTCGACGTTTCTTGAAGTGCCATCTCATCTGGCTGCCCAAAATTGACATACACATGTTCGACAGCCGTCAAAATGAGTAACACATCTGCGTTGACGAGGTCAGCCAGTTTTGCAGCCGCGAAATCTTTATCAATCACTGCCTCGATGCCGACGTATCCATCCGCTGTCTCCATAACCGGAATGCCACCGCCACCGGAAGCGACAACGATGTGCCCAGCTTCAACGAGTGTTCGAATGACGGTGTGTTCGGCGATTTTCATAGGGATCGGACTCGGGACGACACGACGATATCCCCGTCCTGCGTCTTCTTTGAAGACATAACCCGTCGTCCGTTCGAGATGAAGTGCCTCGTCTTCCGTATAAAATGGACCGATTGGCTTAGTCGGATGATGAAACGCACTATCGTTCGGATCGACAATGCTTCGTGTCACGAGCGAGGCCACATGCTGTTCAAGGCCACGTGCACGCAGTGCTTTGGTCAATGCGTTTTCAAACCAGTATCCAATCATCCCTTGCGTCATCGCACCACAGACATCAAGCGGCATCGCTGGTGTGGCTGGACTGTCTGATGCGGCTTGTTGCAACATCAGGTTTCCAACTTGCGGACCGTTACCATGCGTGATGATGACCTCGACTCCTTCAGCGATGAGTGCAGCGAGAGATTCCGCCGTTGCCTCAACTGCCTGTATTTGTGCTTCGGCTGTCGCATCTTTGCCTTGCTGAATCGCATTCCCGCCTAAGGCGATGACCACACGTTTTTTCTCCATATCCATACCCCCGATCAAATGACTGAGATATTACCCGATAGTATGCGTACGACTGCGAAGATGGCCAGTGCGGTCAACACACCGGCGACCATCCATTCCGTTTTAGTGAGTGACTTGATGCCATTTTCACGTTGTGCCTTCATGTAGAGAAGGGTTCCCGGTGCATATAAAAGTGTAGTGAGAAGTAAATAATCGATTCCAGCGGCGTATATGAGCCATAGTCCATAAACGGAAGCGACCAATCCAATCGCTAAATCGCGTGTTTTTCGTTCACCGGAACTGTATCCGATTCCGTTCTTCGCCACTTTCACTTGGTAAAAGGCCGAGAACACGTATGGGATCAAAATCGCACTCGAAGCGAGAGAAAAGGCAAAGTTATATGCGGCATCTGAAATCAAGAATGTGAAGAGGAAGAGCTGAATCAACCCATTCGTTAGCCAAAGGGCATTGACAGGAGCTTGATTTTGATTCTCTTTCGTGAACCATTTCGGGAAGACTCCATCTTTGGCGGCAACGAATGGGATTTCTGCCGCTAACAGCGTCCAACCGAGCCATGCGCCAAGGACAGAGATGACGAGTCCCCCGTTGATGAGCATCGCACCCCACGGACCGACGGCCGACTCGAGCAAATATGCCATCGCTGGTTGCGAGGCGTTCGCTACATTTTCGGGAGTCATGAGACCGAGCGACATGATAGAAATGAGCAAATAAATGACGAGCGTTCCAAGTAGCCCAATAACGGTTGCTTTCCCGACGTCCGAACGTTTCCGAGCACGGCCAGATAGCACGACGGCCCCTTCCACACCGATAAAGACCCAAAGTGTCACGAGCATCGTCGAAACGACTTGGTCACGAACACTTCCCCATGAGAAGCCGCCTTGTCCCCAAAAATCGAAGGTGAAGTTTTCGAGATTAAAGAAGAACAAGGTAATCGTAATGAATGCAAAAATTGGGACGAGCTTGGCAATCGTCGTGACGATGTTGATCATCGATGCCTCATGTACCCCACGTAAGATGAGTGTATGCACGAGCCAAAGCATAATCGATGCGCCAATAATCGACGCGATATTCTGTCCCCCTTCAAAAATCGGGAAGAAATAACCGACCGAACTGAACAGCAGTGTGGCATACGCCACGTTTCCAAGCCAGGCAGACAACCAATATCCCCATGCCGAGTTAAATCCGACGAACGATCCAAAACCTGCCCGTGCATAGCTGTATACGCCACCATCGAGATCTGGACGACGCATCGTCAAATTTTGAAAACTGAGACCGAGCGCGATAATCCCGATTCCCGTGATGACCCAACCAATAAGAATGGCACCCGCATTCGCACCTTGCGCCAAATCGGCAGCCAAGTTAAAGGCGCCACCGCCAATCATCGACCCGACGACAAGTGCCGTCAACGCTCCGAGACCTAACCGCTTATCTTTCTTTTCAGGATGTACTCCAGCCGAACCACCTGAGTCATGCTCCAACTTCGTAGACATTCTACTCATCCCTTTCGCTTATTTTGAAGCAGGAGGGGAAACCCCCTCCTCGTCAACGATCAAGCCATTCGCGTGTCTCCGTGAGCGTCGCTGCCATCACCGCCTTGATGGTATGCATCCGGTTTTCTGCCTCATCAAATACGAACGAATGACGGCTACGGAATACTTCGTCGGTCACTTCCATTTCAGTCAACCCATATTGCTCATGAATCGCCCGCCCGACCTCCGTTTCTAAGTCGTGGAATGCCGGAAGGCAATGTAAGAACATGATGTCCGGATTGCCACTCTTTTGAAGCATGTCCATGTTCACTTGATACGGTCGCAACAGTTCGATTCGTTCTGCGAACGCCGCTTCCTCGCCCATCGATACCCAGACATCGGTGTAAACGACGTCGGCTTGGTCCATCGCTTCCTCAATGCTCTCTGTCAAGGTGATCACAGCCCCTGTTTCAACGGCGACCGACTTCGCATAGTTCACGATCTCGTCAGATGGCCAGAGCGATTTCGGCGCACAGATTCGCATATCCATCCCAACTTTTGCACCACCGATCAACAACGTGTTTCCCATGTTGTTCCGTCCGTCACCTACGTACACAAATTTAATTCCGGCAAGTTCTCCTTTTTGCTCTTTTACCGTCAAAAAGTCGGCCAAGATTTGGGTTGGATGATACAAGTCGGTCAAACCGTTCCACACCGGTACGCCGGCGTCTTTTGCAAGACCTTCGACCGTCTCATGAGCGAAGCCACGGAACTGAATGCCATCAAACATGCGTCCAAGAACGATCGCGGTATCACGTACCGATTCCTTCTTCCCGAATTGAATATCATTCTTGCCTAAATATTCAGGGTGCATCCCTAAATCGATGGCAGCGACAGTGAACGCACAACGCGTCCGTGTCGATGGTTTTTCAAAGAGTAAGGCAATGTTTTTACCTTCACAAATCCGATGTGGAACACCTTGTTTTTTCTGACGTTTGAATGCAGCAGACAAGTCGATCAAGTAGTTGATTTCTTCACCCGAAAACTCGTTTAGCGATAAAAAATGACGACCTTTCAAATCAAAATTGAACGTTGTAGACATACTGCTTCCTCCTTATCACATTTAGATGTCTTGGCGGATAATCGGACAGCTCATGCAACGTGGACCCCCACGGCCGCGCGATAGTTCACTCGACATGATTTCGATTACTTCGACGCCTTCTTTACGAAGTAACTCATTCGAGACATAGTTTCGGTCATACGTGACCACGACACCCGGCGCGATGGCGAGCGTGTTCGATCCATCATTCCACTGTTCGCGGGCTGCCGCAATCGGATCCCCACCGCCACAAGGGATCAACGTCGCCTCTTGTAAGCCGAGGACATCTTTTAACACCTTCAACAAATCCGAGTGCTGAGCAATCTGAAGTTCACCTTCCGTGTTTAGCGTGAGCTCGAAAATGTTCATCTTCCCTTCCGGTCCTTGAATGAACGGATGGATGGTAAATTTATCATGATCGACCATCGTGAAGACGGTATCAAGATGCATGAAGGCGCGTGATTTTGGAATTTCGATGGCGATGACTTTTTTGAAGCTGTCTCCATGCTTGAGTAGGTTGAGGGCGACACGCTCGATGCCTTGCGCGGTCGTTCGTTCCGAGATGCCGATGGCGACGACTTCTTTCGACAAGACGAGTTCGTCTCCCCCTTCCATCGCAAACCGATAATCACGGTCCGACCAGATGGGAACATCATGTTTCGCAAAGCGTGGGTGATAGCGCATAATGTATTGCGTGAAGAGCGATTCACGGCGACGTGCCGGTTCTTTCATGCGGTTGATGGAGAGTCCGTGACCGATTGCAGCGGCCGGGTCTCGTGTAAAGTAGAGGTTTGGCATTGGATCCAAAAAGAAGGGGTACGTATCTTCAATCATTTCATGCAGATGTCGGCGTTTTTCTGGCTTGATTTCCGATTTCCGGATACCGGCCATCACCGTCTCAATCAACATTTCGTTATCAAAATCGAGTAAATACTCTTTTAATGTTTCGTAAGAACCGTTGATATTTGATTTGGACTCCGATAAGATATCCGCGACAAACTTTTCGCGCACACCAGGGAGTGATAACGTTTCGGCCATTAGTTTTTCGAGGTAAAGGACTTCCACACCACGATTTTGAAGCGCACTCGCAAAATAATCGTGCTCTTTTTGAATGACCGGCAAATGGGGAATATCATCGAACAAGAGGCGCTCTAAATATTCTGGAGTAAGGTTCTCTAACTCCCGGCCCGGTCGCTTCAGTAATACCGTTTTTAATTCTCCAATTTCTGAATACACATGAATCGGATGTTTCAGCGTCGTATCTTGTGAAATCGGTTGATTCGTCATTGAGATCATCTCGCTTCCTCCTTGTGATTCGGGTGTGTGACTACCCTTACCTTATCACTTTACCAAATTTGCGAATGTCTAATCCGACAGTTCATCTGTTGTCGATTCCGCATTGATATGAATAAATGTTCACTCATGTGAATGAACAAACAATGCTCTAGAAATCAGGACGATGGCAAAGGGAAATAAGATGTATGGCTGATGTATAGCATCGCCCTAAAAAATGTAGAAAACTTTTTTTATTCACCGTAAATGAAATTGAAAATGTGAGAGATCAGGATGTGAGCATATGAAAATTGAAGAAACGGAATACAACGAACATGAAGCAGCGCTTCGTACATTGATTCAAAAGGGAGACCCGGTCGATTTTCAAGACCTTTTTCTCTCTCTCCACCCGGGTGAACAGGCGGATCATTTTATCGAACTGACTCAACATGAGCGGTCGTTCGTGTATCGAACCATCTCCCCTGAGGTATTCACCGATCTATTTGAAAAACTGACGTTAGAAGAGCAATGTACATTCATCCAAGAAACACCCCAACCGTATGCCGTCCGAATCTTGAATGAAATGTATTCGGACAACGCGGCCGACTTGATGCGGGAACTACCCGATGCGTTCATGGACACGCTATTTGAGCAGATGGATGATATCGAGGAACAAGAAGTCAAAGACTTGATGCAATATCCGGAGGAAACGGCTGGATCGCTCATGACGACCGAGTTCGTCGTCCTTCAAGCTGATAAGACGGTCGGACTGACCCTTGAAGAGTTGCGTGAACTCGGACCAGATGCCGAAACGATTTATTACCTATATGTGGTCGACCAAGCGCACCAACTGGTTGGTGTTGTCTCCTTACGTGATTTGATTGTCGCACCGCTCGAGGCGAAAATTGAAGACATCATGGGGTTCCGCGTCATTTCGGCAAACGTCATGACCGACCAGGAAGACTTGGCCAGGATTGTCCAGAAGTACGATTTGTTGGCCCTTCCCGTTATCGATGATCAGCAAAAGCTACTTGGCATCATCACGGTCGATGATGTATTAGACGTCATCGAGCGCGAAACGACAGAAGACTTTGAAGAACTCTCCGCGACGAAAGGTTCGTCTGATATCAACATGAGTCCGCTTGAAGCAGCGAAAAAACGTGCCCCTTGGATTGTCAGCCTCATGTTTCTCGGCATGATTACAGCTTCGACGATTGGCGGTTTCGAAGACACCCTTGAGACGATTGTGCTACTCGCCGTCTTCATGCCACTTGTCATGGGCTCTGCCGGGAACGCAGCCACGCAATCACTCGTCGTCGCTGTGCGCTCAATTGCACTCGGGACCATCAATCGAAAGAACGTTATGAAGATGATTCGACGCGAACTCGGAACCGGCATCATCTTAGGGATTGCGTGTATGATTGTCATTTTTGGCGTCATCACGCTGCTATACGACAATATGCTGATCGGCTTCATTGTCGGGGTTTCTATCTTCGCCGCACTCAGTGTCGCCACGATGATTGGAACGATTGTCCCGCTTCTCATCAATCGCCTGAAGTTAGACCCCGCTGTTGCCTCTGGACCGTTTATCACGACGCTGATGGACAACCTCGGTCTCATCATCTACTTCACGGTCGCGACGTCCATGCTCCAGTTTTTATGACATTTGAAAAAAATCCGATTATAAAAGCGGTGCTGATGTTGTCAGCGCCGCTTTTACTCGTCATGTTGTTGAGACTCCTCAAACAAACGCACTTCATTTTCATTAAAAGCCCTGATTTCCTCATCCGTCATCACTTCGTTTCTTTCTTCCACATAAGGATTGTCTTTCAATGATGTCTCTAGCTTGCTCAAGTCAGCACTGAGCCCGCTTTCTTGATAAAGGTTAGGTTTTCCTACCGAAGTCAGTGTCCCCGTCCGATTCACTCTGAAATGTCCCAGTTGTAGACCGACAATCCGATATGCATTCTCCATCACGGGTCCTTCATATCTTTGTAAATACAGCAAAACGGTCTCGTCTCGTTTGACGAGCGGGTCTTCTTCCATATCATTTTGTAAAAGGGTGATCGTATCGGCTGACTTCAGTTGACCATTCACGTCTCGATAGACACGCTGCACTTGAATGTGTGATTCAAAGAATGTGACCGATTGATGTGTAAACGGTTTGGGAGCACTGCTCACTTTGCCGACGATGACAATCGGCGAGCTTGTAGCTAAATCGTCTATGTGTCGGAAGCTTTCGGTCACAGCCAAATCACTCGTGTTTTCTTCTTTCAGCATTTCGCTAAACATGATATAACCTGCTATCACTACAACAGATAACATTCCAATCATCCACTTCTTCACGAGGTCCCTCCCATCGGTCCATCCATCCTCATCGATTTTCTACTCTCGTACGACAAGTACGCAATCGTCCCCACGTTCATGGTTTCTGTATGATTCGATCAAAACAATAGGACTACCTTCTTATAATTTAGGGTATTTCCTAAAAATACATATAAAACATAAGTAAGGAATGAGGGGATTTCATGACATTTCAACAAGTACTCTACATACTCGTGACCGGCGCCCTGTTCATGGCGCTCGTCGCTTACGTCTCGTATCGCATGACGAGAGGAAAAGTCGAAAGCGCCGACGATTACTTCTTGGCTGGTCGCGGTTTAACGGGTGTCTTCATCGCGGGATCGCTCCTGTTGACCAACTTGTCAGCGGAACAATTGATTGGCTTAAATGGCCAATCGTTCGCCGGCAACATGTCAGCGATGGCATGGGAAGTGACGGCCGGTATCGCTGCCATCATCATGGCGCTCTTTTTGTTGCCACGTTTTCTTGGCATCGGAATTTCGACCATTCCTGAATTTTTAAGTCAACGCTATGACGAGGACGTTCGTCGATTGACTGTCTTGTTATTTCTACTCGGCTATATGTGCGTGACGATTCCATCGATGCTGTACTCGGGTGGATTAGCCGTCCTGCAACTGTTCGATGTGCCGGCCCTTCTCGGCATCAGCTTTGAGCAGTCCCTTTGGCTCGTCGTTTGGTTCATTGGGATTATCGGGGCGATTTATGCCATCTTCGGAGGTCTTCGTGCCGTTGCCGTATCGGACACGTTGAACGGGATCGGACTCATCATCATTGGATTCCTCGTTCCGACACTAGGCTTTCTCGCACTAGGGGACGGGAATTTATTGGACGGGATGAAGACGATTGCGACGACGAATCCCGAAAAGTTGAACGCCATCGGTTCCGCTAACGACTCGGTCCCGTTTCTCTCCATTTTCACCGGAATGATTTTTGCGAACTTGTTCTATTGGGCACTGAATCAATACGTGATTCAACGGGCCCTCGGTGCAAAAAACTTAGCGGAAGGACAAAAAGGCGTTCTCTTTACCGGCTACTTGAAATTACTCGTTCCAATCTTCATGTTGTTACCTGGCGTCATCGCGTTTCACTTGTACGGGTCGAACGTCGAGAAGGCAGACCTCGCTTATCCGAGTTTGATTGCCGAGCTGTTACCGATGTGGCTCATGGGCTTTTTCCTCGCCGTCTTGCTCGGTGCCGTATTCAGCTCGTTCAACTCGCTCTTGAATAGTATCGCGACGCTCTTCGTACTCGACATTTACAAACCGAAGTTTAAACCGGATGCTTCTGACCAAGATTTGATTCGCGTCAGCAAATGGTTCGGGACGTTCGTTGCACTCGTCTCGTTCTTTGTCGCCCCGAATCTTATGTATGCGCCAGATGGCTTGTGGGACTTGATTCGTCGCTTCACCGGTTTCTTCAACATCCCGATTCTCGTCATCGTTTTAATCGGGATGCTTGTTAAACGTGTGCCGCCAATCGCCGCGAAGACCGTCGTCTTTTTCCACGTCATCGCTTACTATTTCCTCGTATGGGGGACGAAACAATGGTTCGGCGTCGAAATCGGCATCAACTTTATCCATATTTACGGAATCCTCTTCGTCATCGAGACGGGGATCATGCTCGTATTTGCGCGTGTGCGACCAATGCTTCAAGCGAATCCGATCCGAATCGAACTAGGGAGAGTCAAACCATGGCGTCATGCCCTTTCGACATCCATTTTGCTCGTCGCTTCGATGATTTTCGTTTACCTTGTCTTCTCGCCAATCGGACTCGCTTATGCGAACGGCATCGTTTCCGGATGGTTTGCTCCACTGACAGTGGGACTTGTCGTCATAACGTCCGGGCTCATCTGGGCATCTTACCGCTATGGTATTTCTCGTTATGAACGCTATCTAAACAATTTGGGTGAAGAGCCGTCCGATGTAAAAGAACAAAGCAGCTAAACCAATAGACCTCCTTGAACTTACACGTCAAGGAGGTCTACTTTTTGTTGTCGCTTCCGTTCATACATGGCATCGTCCGCACGTTGCCAAAGCGCCTCAATCGTTTCCGGACATGATGCCCACGCCAACCCGATGGCGACAGAAATCGATTCTTTTTGACAAGCTGCTTCGATTTGAAGAACCATTCGTTCACATGCGTCGCGGGGCATCATCTCTAGAAACAAGACGAACTCATCTCCCCCTAAACGATACACGGATGATTCAATTCCCTGAAGAATCATCCCGACCCGTTTCAACAAATCGTCACCAGCAGAATGTCCTTCCATGTCGTTTACGACTTTCAAATCGTTCACATCCAGCACGATGATTCCGACGTTACACGCATTTTCTGCTTGACCGGTGTCTTCAAACGCCCGACGATTGAAGACACCGGTCAAGCTATCGTGGCGACTTTCATACATGAGACGTTCACGCTCGGTCATGGCTGCTTCGATGTTCCGAATCACACCTTGAACTGCTACGATTTCACCATTCTCATAGATTGGCGTCGTATATTCCTCGAACCATACGTAAGCGCCGTCATTCGTGCGCCATCGTTGAAGAATCGCTTCTTCATAATTGACGCGTCCCGCCACTTTATCGAGTAATAGTCGCCGATCGTCCGGGTGGATTCTCCGAAAACACTCTTGTGCATCTGAATAACTTTGCATCACCGTCCCGTCTCCGAGATATAAATCTAAAGAAGGACTGATGTATCGGAAACGCCACGTCGGTTTCGTTTCAAAAATGTAAATGACATCTTTCGTTTGATTCCCGAAATGCATAAACGAAAGAGACTGTGAATGTGGCTGTGGACGTTTATATAGCCACAAGGCAATTAAAAATCCAACGAGTATCCCCCAGAAGAATAACGTCATTGAATCCACTTCCTCTCTGTTCGCCCATATCGTACCACGTTCGAGGTCAGACACCTGTCTCAATTCCTGTTATTTGGTAAATGTTTTTTTGAAAATTGAGTAAATTTTAGAGAGATTGTGATGGACATGATATAGTCGAATTATTGAATCACTCAATACATGGAGGTTTCTCATGCCACATTTCACACATCCATCGATTGACGAGACATTTTCGGGTGTCTATTTGCTCACCAATCGAAACGGATCAATCCACCAGTCTTACGGCTATGCGAATCGCTCAGAACAGATTCAACATGACGTGATGACACGGTTCGGAATTGCGTCCGGTTGCAAGCTGTTTACAGCAATCGCGATTTGCCAGTTAGTCGAGCAAGGGAAACTATCCTTTTCCACCTCGCTTGACTCATTTCAAACATTTGCCTTAACTCATCTGTCACCAAACGTCACCGTACATCAGTTGTTGACGCACACATCAGGAATCCCTGACTATTTTGATGAATCCGTCTCTGATGACTTTGAAGCGCTATGGCGTGATATCCCGATGTATCGGCTTCAACAGTTACGTGATTTTTTACCGTTGTTTCAACAAAAATCTATGAAAGACGAACCGGGTTCTCGATTCTCCTACAATAATGCAGGATATATTCTGTTAGGGTTGATTGTAGAAGATGTGACCGGGCAATCTTTCACCGACTATGTCGAACAATCGATTTTTCATCCTGCTGGTATGATTGATTCTGGATACTTTTCACTCGATGCCTTGCCTTCTAGAACAGCACTCGGTTATATTGACCACTCGGACGGCACATGGCGTACAAACCAATATGCGATTCCAATCAAAGGAGGAGCAGATGGTGGCGCGTATGTGACCGCTCAAGACATGACTAAATTTTGGAAATCGCTGTTTTCACATCAGCTTCTTGATACCGCTTCTACGTCGCTTCTTTTGACACCACACGTGACGGTTAATGACCGCGGCGGGAGTTATGGATACGGACTTTGGATTCAACATCACGCATCGGGAGATGTCTATAAATATCACGTGATGGGCTATGACCCTGGTGTCAGTTTCCATTCTGGTTACTATCCAGAAATCGATACCATCTCGGTCATTTGTTCAAATCAATCAGATGGGGCGTTCGACGTCATGAAACAGATTGAAATGCAGATTGGAGAACGGATTGAATGAACATTCGTACTTATATGGAATCAGACTTTGACTCGATTCAACAACTTAATCGCGATGAAGGTTGGAGCCAATTGGTAGAACGTGACGCGTTGACCCGTGAGGCATGGCGTCAATCAAACGTCACCTATGTGATGGAGTCTGAAAATGGAAAGATTGTCGCTTATTTGCGCGGATTGACTGATACGACAGTCAGTTTGTATGTTTGTGAACTGTTGGTCGCTTCTACATATCGTAGACGTGGTCTTGGCGAACAGTTACTCCAACACGTCCATACACTTTATCCAGACACACGGCTTGAGATGCTCGCAAGTCAAAATTCCCACACATATTACGAGAAATTACGGTTTCGTCCGTTCTACGGTTTTCGGAAAACGATTCACGAATAGGAGGAATGTATATGAAACTTGCTCTCATCACAGGCGCATCGCGTGGTCTCGGCCGTTCCATCGCTCAGGAACTACAAGCTAGAGATTACGAGGTGGTCGGGCTCTCTCGCTCACAGGCGGAAGACGTTACGTATCAGCAACGATCAGTCGACCTATCAAACGTCTCGGGGATTGATGCAGTCATTCGGGAGATCACACCGTTTCTAGAGCGGGCTGATTCGGTTTTGCTCGTTCAAAATGCAGCATGGATTGAACCGATTCATCGTGTCGGACAATTAGATGGTGAGAAAGTGACCGCTCATGTCCACGCCAACCTGCTTGCGCCGATGCTATTGGCGAATGCGGTCCTCGCTTTCGGTAAGCCGACCGATTTGATTCATGTGACCTCTGGCGCGGCCAAACGTCCGATCTCAGGTTGGAGCGCATATTGTGGCACGAAAGCAGGACTCGATCATTTCACGGAGACGCTTGCACTAGAGCTAGAAGGAACCTCACATCGTGCAGCTCTATTCAATCCAGGTGTGATGGATACGTCGATGCAGGCGGAGATTCGTTCTTCCTCGAAAGAGGCGTTCGCTGACCTTGAACAATTCCGTGCATACGAAACAGAAGGACGACTCCGTTCTCCTGAAACGGTCGCTCGTATATTTGCTGAACAGTTGATTGACCGTCCTCTAGAAAATGGCAAGACCTATTCGATTTACGACTTAATCAAATAATTTACCAGGTCAAAAAAAGAAACACCCTTCTCTCGTCAAACCGTCTACACTACATGCATAGATACGTGAAAGGGTGAATTTTATGAAAACCATTGCTGGAGGATTACTGCTATTTGGACTGTTTAGCCTCACAATGTCGTTCACAATGATTGGTGATACCGCTGTCGTCGGGGCGATGGTGAGTGGTGTTTCAATTTTATGTAGTGTCGGATTATTATTTGGGGCGACTGAACTCAGCCGAATCCGTCACGACCTGCTCCACGACAAAAAAACGTCTTTCCCATCTGAATGAGGGAAAGACGTTTTTGATTCAATCTTCTTCGTATTCCTCTAATAAATCATCAACATCATATTCTTCGAAGTCGTCTTCATCGATAAAGATATCGCGATCGTTCACGACGTGAATCGGACCATTGGCCACATCGATTCGAATCGTCCACGCCCAAGGAATGCGTAATCGGTTATAAACACCTGTCCAGAACTCCATTGACTCTTGCTCATACTGTTCAAATTCTGTCAGAAGTTCTTTGAACGACACGCCTGTTAACTGGAAGTTTGAATCTTGGAGCCGTTGGAGCGCATGATGCTTCGCTTCTAATTCGGCCGCTCGAACCATTTCCTCAGCTGTCGCCATCTCCAGGATCGTCCCGTCTGGTGGGAGAATATCGTATACGTTGAACAATTCGCCTTCTTCTACTTCTACATCGTCAAACTCATAGTCATCGTGCCGCATACTACATTCCTCCTTACGCAATTTGAATCCCCTTTATTGTACCACTCTCTACCCGTTTCCCCCTAAAGATTCGTGCATATATTTCATTTTGCCAGGGAAAGACTGTTAGAGTGAGGACATCTATAGGAAAAGAGGTTAAGCAGATGAATGAATCATTCCAAGCACTCGTGCTAGACCAACACGAGGAACGCCTTCATGCCGAAGTAAAAGAAGTGAACGCCGACGTCCTTCCGAAAGAAGAGGATGGAAACGTCTTAGTCGAAGTCCACTATTCCGCATTGAATTATAAAGACGCGCTCGGATTGACGACTTCAGGAAAAATCGTCAATCGCTATCCGTTCATTCCGGGATGCGAATTCGTTGGAACTGTCGTCGAATCAGACCACCTCGACATCAAAGTTGGCGATGAGGTGATTGCCACTGGTTTCGGGATTGGGGAACGGCATTTCGGTGGATTTAGCCAGTATGCGCAAGTACCGGGGAAATGGCTCGTGAAGTTACCTAAAGGAATGAGCATGCGAGATGCAATCGCCATCGGAACACCAGGACTCACCGCCATGCTTTCCATTGATGCACTCGAACACGCTGGTGTGCGTCCAGGCGAAGAAGTGCTCGTCACAGGAGCGACAGGTGGTGTCGGAAGCTTCGCGATTACGTTGCTTCGTCGCCTCGGCTACCATGTCGTCGCCTCCACTGGTAAAACAGATTCACCATACTTACGCTCACTCGGTGTCGAGACGATCATCGATCGAAGCGAATTAGAAGGACCTGCCCGTCCCCTTGCCAAGCAACGCTTCGATGCCGCTATCGATTCGGTCGGTGGAAATACACTCGCCAACATCTTGAGCCAGATACGATATGAAGGTGCTGTCGCCGCATGCGGTCTCGTCGGAGGCGCCGAGTTGCCGACGAGCGTTTATCCGTTTATTTTACGCGGCGTGAAGCTCATCGGCATCGATTCGGTCATGCAACCCATGGTTCGTCGTACGAACGCATGGGAACGCCTCGAAGAACTCATCGATCCGAAAGTTCTCAACGAGATGATCCATGAGATTCCGTTACACGACGTCCCTCGTCACGCCGAGGCGATGATGCGTGGCGAATTGAGCGGTCGTACCGTCGTCCGCCTTCGCTAAGCACATGAAAAGAGGCTGAATCACTCACGATTCAGCCTCTTTCCTCTCTATTCTCCATGGTGTGAAATCAGATGGTGAATCCGGCAGGTGCGTCTTTCACGACAACGAGTACCTTCCCTTGATCTAACTTTTCTTCGAGACGCTCTGATTCTTCTTTTGTGAAGCCGAGCTCCTGAAAATCGGCTCGCAGTTCATCTCCTTTTTTGCGGAACACGTTTTTGGCAGCTGTCCCCAAACCGACGTCACTTGCTGAGACGGTGTTCGCATCGGCATTGTCCGCGACACGCTTACTTCGATCATCGTCATGTGTGATGACGTAGATGTTAGATTCATCAATCCCATTTGTTTTCATCGATTGAACGGCGGTAACGACTTCTTCATCATTTGTAAATTCTTTGTACAAAACTGACATGTCTATTCTCCTCCTTCAATTCTACTACATTATTAGTTATTACCTTCCTTCCTGTTCTTCACACATTAAAAAACGATGACAAACGTCATCGTTTTGTTAAACGGCAGGTTCCTGCCCTTTTCGCTTTTTCAATTCTTCTAATAAAATGTTCGATTCATTGAATGGAATCGACTGGCGACCAATCCGTTCGATGTGGTCATGTCCTTTCCCGACGACCACGACACGCTTTCCTTCTAACGCTTGCGTGGCCGCATGGCGCAGGGCTTCTTCCCTTGCTTCAAACGTCACATACTTCACATCCGGTTGGATTCCTTTTACTAAGTCACGAATGATTTGTTTCGGGTCTTCCATGCGGATATCATGTACCGTGACAATCACCTCGTTTGAATAGCGGCTTGCGATTCGTCCCATATCTTGACGTTTCGTGGGATCTCGGTCTCCTGCCGCACTTAACACGACGACAAGTGCACGGTCGTCTTGTTGCAATGTAGACAAACATTTCTCTAGCCCGTCTGGTGTATGAGCATAGTCGATATATATCTCGGCATCCTCTGTAGCTAAACGTTCTAACCGCCCTTTTGGCAAGGTGAGTCCTGGAACATTTGAAACGATGGTCCGTAGCGCCATATCCGAAGTCGACACAAGTCCAATGGCCGCCGCTAAGTTCGCTGCGTTGAACGCCCCCATGAATCGGACGGGCACTTCGAGCTTGAACTCCTTCATACTGACGAGTACCGTTTCTTCACGCCAAATCACTTGGATGTCCGCCTCGATGTCCTCTTTTGTACTATACATAATGGCTTGACGTGTCGGCGCAAACTCAGCCATGACATGACTAGCCGGATCTTCCGCATTTAACACAATCGCCTCACCATTCGTCACTTCCACTTGTTCAAACAATCGCGCTTTGGCCCGGGCATACTCATCCATCGAACGATGATAGTCTAAATGATCATGCGTCAAATTCGTAAACGCAGCAGCATGAAAGTGTATTCCCGCTACGCGACCTTCCATTAAGGCATGCGATGATACCTCGAGTACGCAATCCGTGACGCCTGCATCGACCATCTCTGCTAATATGCGATGTAAGACGACGGCTTCTGGTGTCGTATTGGCTGTCTCAACCGTTTGATTATGAAAACGCGCGCCAATCGTACTAACGATTCCGGCACGACGTCCTGAAAGACGCAACAAATCATAAGTCAATGTCGCCGTCGTAGTTTTTCCATTCGTTCCTGTCACACCGTATATACGCATCCGATGAGAGGGATGATCATAAAATACACTCGCAACCTCTCCTGCCGTCTGTTTCGTATCGGCAACAACCACATTCGGAACATCGAGATCGAGTGGATATTCTGAGATGACCGCACTCGCACCGTTGGCGACGGCGTCCTCCGCGAACTTATGACCGTCAACCGTATAACCGCGAATGCAAATAAAGACATTCCCTGAACTGACCTTCCTGGAATCGGTTTCGACTCCGGTCACCCATGGATCAAAAATGTCATCCATCTCATTTTGTAAAATGGCGGATAAACGTTTCGTTCTCATGCTGTGTACGTCCTTTCTCATGGGTGTCGCTAGGTTCATAAAACCTTATCGTCATGTTACTAGATTTTAACGGCAATTGAGATGACAAATATATTACTTCCCGTTTTCAAAGAAAAGCAATCACTTCACAAAAAAAACCTAGACGTTGCACTCACGTACTAGGTTCCTCCATTTTGAATGCTAAATTGTATTTTAGTAGCTCCGCCTCAAGGACAAAAAGGGCATTCGGTCCGATTCCATGCCAACTCGCAACCTCACGGCGTGTATAGGGACACAATTCATGCAGAGACTCGATTCCTTTAGCGACTAGTGCCCTTTTAGCTGGCGCTGCTAACGTTGGTAAGGCAATCATCCAATCTCCGCCTTTCGCTTTCTAAATCGTCCGTTGATGGGAAGACAGGCAAGAACTTGCTCGATTCGAAACGTTCGTCTCGCTTGTTTATTCAAATCCCATGCCACCACGTACTCTCCTTGCACTTTAATCAGTTTGACCCGCCGCTCTGAAAATGTCCCATGTCGATCGACATACACCATTTCTGTGACTTGTCCCGAACGCATCCATCGTAACAATTCTTCTCTCATCCTGTTTTCCCTCCTTTATTTTCATTATACAGAACATTTGTTCCTATTTCTATTGATAAGCTGTTCGCTGATTCAAATTTCGATTATGATGAAGGAAATCAAATGAGAGAGGAAAAAACCGATGACTTATGTATTATTACTGATCTTGGCTGCCTTTTTATTCGGGGCAATGATTTTCGCTGCGCTCGCGTTACCAAACCTTCGCAACATTTTATTCAATCGTGGCAGTTTGTTCAATCAACAGAGTGAAACCGTCACTTGTCCGAAGTGTAAAACATCATTCAAACGCGCGCCGGGAGACGCACAAACTTGTCCGAATTGTTATCACACTTTTTGAATCGTTGAGGGGCATGCATATTCGACCGCTATTCTTCATATTCCTTGGTTTAAATGGTAGCAAATGAGTGAAAGAACAGAGAGGATGCTTTATCAGAGTAAAGTTCCTGATTCTTTTTATCGTTGAAACCTTCATTCCATACGAAAGGAGTTGCATATGCTTCCTACACTCGATGAACGCCTGGTCGATCAAATTCGTCTTAAAAATCGCCAAGCCTTAGAACATTTATACTCACGCTATGAAAAACTACTTTATCGATATGCGCTTCATCTGAATGACCATCCTGCAACTGCAGAGGCGGCCTTGACCGATTTATTTTGTCGGATTTGGCAACAACGTCTCGATTTCAATCCACATTCCGAAACGATTCGTGCGACCCTCATCCGTTCATTAGAGGAAATCATGCACTATATGAAAGAAGACAAATCAGATTCCAACACTTCTAAAATCCCTTCTGCATAAGGTTTTGTTGTCATCTCCGGATACATCTGTTTTGCCTGTTCGGTCGCGTTGTTCACCAAGTATCCGTTCCCGACATATGCTAGCATGCTAATGTCGTTCCCACTGTCGCCAAAAGCGTACGTATCTTCTCGTGAAAAGGAAGCAGTGGCGTATACATATTCCAGGCTTGATACTTTCCCCGCATGCTTCGGATAAAAATCGACATCGAATGCATCAGCCGGGTCACCCGCTTTCGGATTGCATCGACTCATATTGACAGCAATGCCAGCTGAATCTGTCAGCATCCGAAGCGTTTCTCTCCATGAACCGACTTGGTCGCGGACATAGTAACTTCGAATCCAAGGACTCATCCCATTCCCTGGCTGTTCATCTAATTCAATATGCATCTGTCCAGTCTGTGACACGATGCGTTCCACACGTGATACAAAATCGCTCGGAAACGGTTCTTGATAAGCCTTGTCCTCAACGAACGTTCCGTCCGTCTCGATTCGATATAATTCTGTGCCAAGACTCGAGGCGATTCGATGAGGCCAAAAGCGAAGATTCGCCCGTTTTGCTTTTTCGTGTATCGACGCAAGCGAGCTCCCCGTCACCCACATCGTCGACACGCTTGACGAATGTCGTTCCAAAAAGTCCTCGAGCCGACGGACAGAAGCTAGTTGGTCAGCTGAACATGCATGTGGAAAATAGGTCTCATCAAAATCAAAACAAACAAGTGTACGTCCTTCATCTGTGAATCGCTTCATTCTATCGTCTCCTTATCGTTTTCCCTTTCCTGTATAGTACAATGAAACGGAGGAGGGATCTTATGATTCAACGTATCGCTCAAATCTATTGCCAAATGAGTAGCCTGATCACGGGATTGATCATCGTTTTCGCTTTCCTATTTGGCATTCGATCGTATTTCTTTTGGATCACGGTCAGTTCTCCTATGGTCGCCATCGGGTTGATGCTCGTGACGGCGGTCGGGCTGAGCATCATCACCTATACCTTTTCAGAGAAATTACGATTATTCATTTTTACGAAACTTCCAATCCCATCATCTACGTGTTCAATAAATAGTCACACAAAATAGGCATCCATTTTTCGATTTTATACGTTAGATCAATACAAGGGACATCCCTTCTGCGCAAAGGAGTATGTTATGACTGACTTAGAATTGTACGAGCGTGTCCGGCAAAAGGACAAAGAAGCGCTCGAAATATTGTATGATCGGTATGAGCGAATTTTATACGCCTTTGTCCTACAACTGACAAAGGATCGCGATTTAGCCGAAGAAGCCATGCAAGAAGTATTTATCAAGTTGTGGCGCGGCGGTGGCGTCTATGATGATTCGAAAGGCAAGTTCAGGTCCTGGCTCTTTACGATGAGCCGCCACGTGGCCATCGATTTGATTCGAAAGCGTAAACCTGATTTACAATTAGATGAGTCCTACGCGGAGGCCATCCCTTCTGAGTCACCATCCGTTGAAAAAGAAGTGGAGTGGCAAGAAGAACGCGCTCAAATCGAGACGGCCATGGCAACACTTCCAGCCGAACAACAGCAAGTCGTCCGACTCATGTACTTCCAAGGGCTCAGTCAGCAGAAGATCGCTGATGCATGTGGCATCCCGCTTGGTACAGTGAAAGGAAGGGTCCGACTGGCGCTGAAGCAACTGAGGAAACAGTTATCCCATGAATTCATCGGAAAGGAGGTAGAACAATGAACGCATGCGACCAATTGATTGACTATTTCAACCAACATCTATCAGAAGATGAGCGAGCGAAATTTGAACAACATCTGGCTTCGTGTAAAGATTGTCAAGAAGAGCTCGAACAACTCGAAGCACTCGTCGGTGGCGTCGCGTTCTTGTCTACTCCGATTGAACCACCCCGAGGCATGAAAGCACGTGTCCTCGATCGTGTATTCGAAGAAGAAGAAGACAATGAACCCGTGACATCTTCTGTGACATCTGATCCCGTTCCACCTGTCACACCTTTCAAAGCAAAACGAGAACGGAAAGTACCTGTCTGGGGGATGGTGACGCTCGCGGCGGCACTCCTTCTCTCTTTGATCGGAAACGGGTATCTGCTCACCAATCAACCCGACTCACCTGGCATCGCATTGACCGAGACGATTCCACTTGAGGGTGAATCTGAAGGAACCGCTTATCTTGCAGAGCAAGACGGTACGACGCAATTGATTGTCCAAACGAACGGCTTAGCTTCACTCGACGACAATGAAGTGTACCAAGTCTGGCTTTTAAAAGATAATGCTCCGATCCCAACCGGTGCCTTTGTCACAGACGACAAAGGTAACGGGACCGTCATCTATACGCTCGACTCAGATGAAGTCGACGTCGACTGGGATACGGTCGCCGTCACGAAAGAACCAAACCGTGGAAACGAGACACCACAAGGTGAAATGGTCTTAAGCGCAAGTTTATAATTCCCTAACCGGACGCATCTGCCGTCCGGTTTTTTGTTATGATGAACCAAAGGAGTGAATGGGATGCAAAAACCAAAAATCGGTATTGTCGGACTTGGAAATATCGCTCAAAAAGCGTATTTACCCATCCTTTCGATTCATCCTCGAATCGACTTGATCGGTGCCTTTTCCCCGAACACATCTAAGCGAGACATGATTTGCCAAACGTATCGAATGACCTCTTTCGACACGTTGAATGAACTCGCCTCATCCATCGATGCAGCGTTCGTACATAGTTCAACGGAAACTCATTATGACATCGTATCGTATTTATTAGAACACGGCGTCGATGTTTATGTTGATAAGCCCCTCGCCGCAACAATCGAGGAAGCGGAGCAGCTCGTCATTCAAGCCGAACGTCTTGGGCGTAAATTGATGGTCGGGTTCAATCGACGTTTCGCTCCGATGTATATGCGTCTACAAAACGAGTCCTCTGCTCACATGATTGATGTGGTAAAACATCGCGAGAATGACGTCGGCCCTAAGGATGCGACCTTCACCTTACTCGATGATTACTTACATGTCATTGATACGCTACGTTTCCTCGCTGGTAATAAGCTAACACTCGTCTCAGGTCACGTCGAAGTCAATGACAAGCATGAGCTTCGATTCGCCCGCCACGTGTGGCAAGATGAGCACGGAATGCACACGACATCGATGCACCGTTCAGCAGGAGTGAACCATGAGCACGTCTCGATCGTCCGGGATGGCGAACGATTGTCTGTCGAAGAGATGGTCACGCTACATCGTTTCAAGCAAGGTCGGCATGAGGTCGAAACGTTCGGGTCGTGGGACACGACACTCACGCAACGTGGTTTCCAGGGCGCGATTGACCACTTCATTTCCGCACTCATCGATGATACAGCGATTTCAACAGACGGTCGTGTTGCCCTTGAGACACAACGACTTGTCACAAATCTAATCAAGTGAAGGAGGGCTATATATGGATTTCTTTTTCTACATCATGGTTATGGTGATTGTCGTCTCGTCAGTCGGTGCCAATACGATTATCAAAACGAGAGAAGCACGTGTCGAAGAACGACGATTGAAGATCGAAGAAGAGAAACTCGCGATCCAACGGCTTGAACTCGAGATGAAGCGCGAACAAGACAAACTCGACCATCATGGATTTTAATCAAAAGCGGTCACCCTCCAAAATGAGGGCGACCGCTTTGCCATTACAGATGACGATTTGAAATCGGCAGTTGTTCTCTTCGTTCCGCGAGCGTCGACCACGTCACAGCCGTCATGATACAACCGGCACCGATAAAGAAGTTAAGATGGAGCGTTTCGTTCAAAACGAGCCACCCGAGCGTCCCGCCAACCAAGGGTTGAAAGAAGAAAAAGAGTGACCCGACACTCGCATCCATTAACTCGAGTCCTTTGTTCCAGAAGAAAAACGCTCCTGCCGTCGATACGACACCGATATAGAGAACACTAAGCCAAAGGACGCCATTTAACTTTGGCCAACCTGCTTGCATCACCTCTATACTCATCAAAGGCGTCATCAATAACCAGGCGACTCCAATCGCAAATGTCGTGAGCGTCAAGGTCGACAACGTCTGTGTGCCGATTTTTACATAAATCGACATGAGCGCCCACGTCACGGCAGCTAGAACAAGTATGAAACTGCCTACTCGATACGTCCCTTCCCCTTCCCAACCAACCACGATGAGAACACCGACCGTTGCCAATCCAAGTGCTCCAATCTTGACAGGAGTCAGTCGTTCCTTCAATAGGATTCGGGCAAATAACACCATGAAAGCTGGCGTCGCTGCGGTCACAAGGGACCCGGTATGTGCATCCGATAGCTTCGTTCCGATAAATTGAAACGAAATCGAGGCAACGTATCCGATGACACCGACAAGTCCGATCCATTTCCAATCTGCCCTTCGAATCGATTCTCGTCCAAACCGAAACCAAACGACGAATAAGACCATAAATGCAACAGCGTATCGTAACCAGACGAACGTGAACGGTTCAATATATGCGAGTGCATATTTACTGACCACATACATTCCTCCCCATATACTCGCCGCAAGGGTCAAACTGAGTGCTCCTAGCCATTCTTTCCTCATTTTCTCGCCTCCTCAATGGCGACTATATACGACGCCTTCGCTTCGATTCCCTCTATTTTCATTGTCAGGTAGATGAAAAACGCTTACAATCAAGATATAGATTGAATGAAAGGAGGGAGAAAGGTGAAATTTGTCGGACGTACGCATTGGACAACTGAACATTTGTACGTTTTGCGTGCGATTTTTCACGATGTCGCTTAATCAAGGGACCCGTCTGTCCTTTTTTAGACATTGCTGAATATACGACAAAGCGCCTCTCTCTTTCTAAACCGAGCGCTTCTTTGCGCTCGGTTTTTTTGATAGGCCCTAACCTTAGGAGGAACCTATTATGTTGATCGATCTTCAACACATTCAAAAACAATACGGTGGGCACGCTGTTCTCACAGATGCCAATTTATTCATGAACGAAAATGAACGAGTCGGGCTCGTTGGTCGAAACGGCAGTGGCAAAACGACGCTATTGCGCATCATTGTCGGCTCCGAAGAACATGACGATGGAACGATTTACCGTCGACAAAGACTTTCCGTCGGTTATTTGGTCCAGCTTCCCGACTATCCCGGACGAAGTGGTCGTGAGGTCCTCTACACTGCTTTTGAGGAAGTGATTCGTCTAAGCGAAAAGATGGCTCATCTCGAGCAAGAAATGGCGACGTCCAAACAACTAGAACGTCTTCTCGAATCATACGGTGCTATCCAAGAACAATTCGAACATGCGGGTGGATATGTCTACGAGTCAAAAATCAGCGCAATGATTGATGGACTCAAATTGACCTCATTCGCGGACCAACCGTTTGATACGCTAAGCGGTGGCGAGCGTACAAAAATCGGTCTCGCCTTGGCGCTTCTTCAGGAACCAGAGCTACTCATTTTAGATGAACCGACGAACCATCTAGATTTAGAAGCGATGACATGGCTCGAATCCTATTTACAGGATTATGCTTCAGCGCTCCTCATCGTCTCCCATGACCGGGTCTTCTTAGATGCGGTCGCCACGCGAATCGTCGAGTGCGAGGATGGAGAATTGACGAGTTATCCTGGGAATTATACGGATTTCGTTGCCCAAAAAGAAAAACAGTTGCTTGACCAGTTTCATGCTTACACGGAGCAACAGAAGAAAATCAAAAAAATGAAAGAAACGATTCGACAGTTGCGGCAATGGGCCAACGAGGGCAATCCACCGAATGAAAAGTTCTATCGTCGCGCCAAATCGATGGAAAAGGCTCTCGAACGAATTGAACGAATCAAACGACCACAACTCGAAGCCGAGCAACCGAATATCCAGTTCACGACGAACGGGCGAACCGGGCGCGACGTCTTCGAAGTAAATGATATGACACTTATCTATGATCGTCCTCTATTTGAAGACGTGCACTTCTACACAGGGCACGGGGAACGCGTCGCCATCGTCGGACCGAACGGGAGTGGAAAGTCTTCGCTTTTGAAAATATTGCTCGGTGAAGTTATCCCGCAAGCCGGAACCGTAAGGCGAGCCGACCAAGCCAAAATCGGCTATCTATCGCAACACATCACATTCGACGAATCTCATCGCTTAATCGAGGCGTTTCGGGACCGGATCGCAGTCGATGAAGGCAAAGCGAGACACCTTCTCGCTCAATTTCTGTTTTACGGCGCGAGTGTGTTTAAACCGGTCACGAATTTGAGCGGCGGGGAGAAGATGCGACTCATGCTTGCCATCCTCGTCCATGAAGAAATCAATGTCCTTGTCCTAGATGAGCCGACGAACCACCTCGATATCGAATCGAGAGAGGCACTTGAAGAGGCGCTCGAACGTTTCCCTGGAACGGTCGTTACGGTTTCTCATGACCGCTACTTCTTAAATAAGCTGTTCCCCATCACGTATTGGCTCGACGGGACGATGACGCGTTTCGAAGGTAATGTCGCCTATGCCCTCGACAAGCGTGGACAGGCATCGAAAGATGAACCTGTAACGGAGCGCGTCAAACCATCAAAATCGCTGAAGCAGACGAAAGTCGCTCCATCTACGGTTGATGAGGAAACTCACCTAACCCAATTAGAGACAGAACATCGGGCACTGCTCCAACGGATGAATGAATTGGATGACCTTGATGAATTGATGGCGTTACAACGACAAGTTGATGCATTGCAAAAAGAAATCGATGACGTGATGACACGTTTGCTCGAATCTTTATAACCTAATATAGAGAAGCGGCACCCAATCAAGGGCGCCGCTTCTTTTGCTCGAATCGAATCTGTATGAAATAGCCGATGACCGCGATAGCCATCAACCCAATTGGGAGTATGCGGTAAAGACCTTCCATCGTTCCCGTTGTCAAAAGAATCACTCCACTAAGGAACGTTCCGAACCAATATAGCTTTGGCATATGATCCCTCCATCGGTTGCATTCACTCAATAGGATACCACAAGAAAAGCGCCCTCACTCGGCGCTTTTCTTGATTCTCTAGTCCCCGGACTTTCATCCAACCAAGCCCTTGCTCGATTGACCGTCCCATCCATGATTTGGTTCGACTAGAGATGTCCAAGCCAACGTGACGCATCATTCCAATCCGTTCATCGTCCATTGGTTCACCAATTGTTTTTCATTCGAAAACATGAAATCGAATAGGTGACTCATAGACATTTTGATTGAATGGGCACGAGAGGACTTGGCACCTATGATGTCCACTTCTGACGCGGATCATGTGGAATTCCGTATACAAACAGTCTGTCTGGTATGCTTGCTCCGATGGCAAGCAGAGGCCGACGTATCATCGTTTGGAATACACGATTCACGTTCATATGGACTTTGCCCATCCCTTTCATCCATAAGCGACAGGTGACGAAAGTGCCTCCCCGTTCCCAACTCATTTCAGAAAGTGAATGGTTACATGTATACAATATCCGTTTTAAGTGAGATTCAATCCTCGTTCACGATTTCTCCATAATCCAATTCATACATAATGCGTCAGCGCATAAGCGACCCCGTCCTCTTCTACATCCTTTGTAATATGCGTGCTTAAATCTTTTAACGGATCCACAGCATTCCCCATCGCAATCCTTATTTCTGCCACTTCGAACATCGACACATCATTCAGATTGTCTCCGATGGCGACGACATCACGCATCGGAATCTGTTCATGCTCAGCTAGCTGTTTCAAGGCTGCGCCTTTACTCGCATGAGGATGTCCGATTTCAATTTTCGTCCACCCCGCAGTCGTAATCAAAATATCGTTCCGTGGTTCATAGATTTTACGCAACCGGTGTAGCTTTCGGCGATCGAACGAATAGACAAACACCTTGTACACTTCATCTCGTGCAAAGTCGATGTCTGCCATCGAATCCATATACGTCAGACCGAATTGCTCATTTTGAATTTCAATCTCACGTTCCGCCCACTCGCGAGTGAACGATTGATCGTGTGGCAACACCTCATCGAGTTCCCGCTTCAGTAAATCGCTTCCTGAACGGAGAACCTTCACTCCCGCATTCGTATAAAATTCAACGTACGCATCGTCCGCATCAGCGATTTCCCACAGTTCATTTACGATTGTCTGATCCATCGCATGATAGTAAATTCGCTCGTTCTCATAGAACCCGATTGCTCCGTTACCTGACAAAATCGGACAGATGAGGTCACTTCGCTTCAACAGCTCCTCGATATCATGAATCGAACGTCCTGAACAAATCGCAACGATATCACCATTATCTTGCCGACGACGAATCGCCTCCTGGTTTGCCTCTGTTATCACGCCTGTGCGCGATAACAGCGTCCCGTCTAAATCAATCGCAATCAATTTCATATCGTTCCCTCCTCTTTGGTTCTTTTCCCGATTCAACTATACAAAACACGATGAAATGCGTCTCCTGTTTGCAATGTGGAGATTAGGGAACCGTTTATTAATGCTACATAATTTTTTTGAAAGGGGACATCTATGAAGGATTCTAAACAAAAGCCACGTTTGAATCGCGTCTTTTACATCTCAGCAAGTTTGATCGCCTTACTCGTTCTATTCGGAGCCATTGCCCCAACATCATTCGCTTCAATCGCAGGATCTATTTTTAACTTTACAACTCGCTCGTTCGGTTGGTTCTATTTACTTTCCGTATTCTTGTTTGTGCTCTTTTTAGTCTTTTTAGCGTTCAGTAAATACGGAAAAATCCGTCTCGGGAAGGATGACGATCGCCCTCAATATCCGTTCTTTACTTGGATCGGCATGTTATTTTCCGCGGGATTCGGTGTCGGACTCGTCTTTTGGGGTGTTGCCGAGCCGATGAGTCATTTCTTTACGCCACCTTATACGGATACGGAGGCATTGACGGTCGAAGGGGCACGCCTCGCGATGGCCTATTCGTTCTTCCATTGGGGTGTCAGTCAATGGTCTGTCTTTGCGATTGTCGGACTGATCATCGCCTATTTCCAGTTTCGTCGTAATGCGGACGGGCTCATCTCGACTAGCCTCTCACCACTTATAAAAGAACGACCGTACAAACAACCGTTGAACCAGACGATTGATATTTTAGCGGTCATTGCCACCGTCATGGGTGTCGCGACGTCGCTTGGTTTAGGTGTTCTTCAAATCAATGGCGGACTGAACAGCGTGTTCGGGCTCCCGAACACCGCTTGGATGCAAGTCGCCATCATCGTCGTCTTGACCGCTCTCTTTTTAACATCGACGACGACAGGGCTCGATCGTGGCATCAAGTGGTTGAGTAACATCAACTTAGGTACCGCACTCGTGTTGATGGTCTTCGTCTTCTTTGCCGGTCCTACCATTTTCATTTTAGAAACATTGACGCTCGGTCTAGGTGACTACTTACAAAATTTCATTCGCTATAGTCTTCGTCTACAACCGTATCAACAGGGGACGTGGGTCCGGGATTGGACAATCTTTTATTGGGCATGGGCCATCGCCTGGTCCCCATTTGTCGGAGCGTTCGTCGCACGTGTCTCACGAGGACGTACCATTCGTGAATTCATCGTCGGTGTCCTCATCGTTCCTCCGTTCATTGCGCTCCTTTGGATTGCCGTATTCGGGGGCACTGCCCTACATCTAGATTTATTCGAAGGGACTTCCATCGCTGAAGCCGTCAATACGGACGTGACGAGCGCATTGTTCGTGACGTTTGCCGAGCTCCCGTTCAGTTTCATCCTGTCCGTCTTGTCGATTCTCTTGATTTTGACGTTCTTGATCACGTCGGCCGATTCTGCCACCTACATCATCAGTAGTATGACGACGAACGGTAGCTTGAATCCGCCCCTCCCCGTTCGAATCGCTTGGGGAGTTCTGTTAGGAGGAATCGCTGCCGTCTTGTTGATTGCGAGTGGCTTAGAAGGACTTCAAACTGCGTCGTTGATTTCCGCCTTGCCCTTCACGATTATTCTGCTCTTGATGGTATTCACATTATTTAAGTTACTCCGACAAGAGAACGTACGAAAAATAAAATAAGCTGTATTTTTAAACGCTCGGGAAGATCCTTGAGCGTTTTTTAGTTTGACTCGCCGACATCTCGTTGTTTGTTGACTTCCTTATGTCCGATTGCTACGATTTTGACAACGTATAAGCTTTAAAGGGGGATTATGGGGAGATGAACGATTTCACACGTGCTTACGCACAACAACTAGACAAACAAGACCCGCTCGCATCATATCGGGAAGAATTTTACTTACCGGAAGACGGGATTTATATGGATGGGAATTCACTCGGGCTCTTATCGAAACGAGCCGAGCGTACGCTCCTTGAATCGCTCGCGGACTGGAGAGAGCTCGGGATCGATGGTTGGATGTCCGGTCGCCATCCTTGGTTCAACTTGTCCGAAGAGCTGGCTGCATTGAACGCGCCGCTCATCGGTGGAAAGTCGGAAGAAGTAATGGTCACCGGTTCGACGACCGTGAACTTGCATCAACTTGTCGCTTCGTTTTTCAAACCAGAAGGCAAACGAACGAAGATTTTGGCAGACGCCCTCACGTTCCCGTCTGATATTTACGCCTTGAAGAGTCAGCTCGAACTTCGTGGACTCGACCCATCAGAGCACCTCGTCCAAGTCAACAGTCCGGATGGGCGCTTCTTAGCAGAAGACGACTTGATTGCCGCGATGACTGACGAAATCGCCCTCATCGTATTACCGACCGTCCTCTATCGGAGTGGTCAGATTTTAGATATGCCTCGTCTAACGAAAGCGGCACACAAGCGTGGAATTTTGATCGGCTTCGATGCCTGTCACTCCGTCGGCGCCATCCCTCATGACTTCCACGACTGGGGTGTCGACTTCGCATACTGGTGCAACTATAAACATTTGAACGGGGGTCCGGGAACGGTCGGGGGCTTATTCGTTCATGAACGTCACTTCGGCACGACACCTGGACTCGCCGGATGGTTCGGTTCGCGCAAAGATAAACAGTTCGATATGGACCATACGATGACACCGGCCGAACATGCCGGTGCGTTCCAAATCGGAACACCACACGTTATGAGTCTTGCTCCTCAACTTGGCGCGCTTGAGATGTTCAACGAGGTCGGGATGGAAGCGATTCGTCAAAAATCACTCGCGCTCACGACGTATATGATGGATTTGATCGAAGAGATGCTCGCACCTCACGGATTCTTCATCGGTAGCCCGACGGACACACGACAGCGCGGCGCTCATTTGAGCCTCGAGCATCCCGAAGCGGCACGCATCTGTAAAGCGTTGAAGAAACATCACATCGTCCCTGACTTCCGCGCACCGAATATCATCCGTCTCGCACCGGTCGCACTATATAATACGTTTACCGACGTATATGACGTGATCGTGACGTTGAAGAAAATCATGGACGACAAAGAATATGAGGCGTTCGAGAACGTCCGCGAAGTGGTCGCATAAGGGGGAACTGTCATGAGTGAACGCACAGAACATAAAGTAGAAAAATCGATTCAAACGGATTTCTCAAAAGACATGTCGTACGGGGACTATCTCCAACTCGACCCGATTTTATCAAGTCAACATCGCCTTTCTGACCATCATGATGAGATGCTGTTCATCATCATCCATCAGACGAGCGAGTTGTGGATGAAACTCATTTTGCATGAATTGACAGCAGCCACGACGGCCATCACGAACGGCGAACTCGAACGTTCGTTCAAGATGCTCGCCCGCGTCTCGAAGATTCAGCAACAACTCATCCAGTCATGGGGCGTTCTCGCGACGTTAACGCCGGCCGAGTATTTAGAGTTCCGAGATCAACTCGGCTCTTCATCTGGTTTTCAATCTTACCAGAACCGACAAATCGAATTCGCGCTCGGCTTCAAAAACGCACGGACGCTCAGTGTTTACGCGCACGATAAAAAACTGTATCCATTGCTCGAAGGCTCGCTACAAGCTCCTAGTATTTACGATGTGACCGTCCGCGAAATGCATCGCCGCGGTTTTCCGATTGATGCGAGTGTACTCGAACGTGATGTCACTCAGGACTGGGAATGGAATGAAAGTGTCGAGAAGGCATGGGTCGAGGTCTATCGAGACGTCGACACGTATTGGGACTTATATGAGCTCGGTGAAAAGCTACTCGATATCGGTAGCCAGCAACAGATGTGGCGCTTTAACCATATGAGCACCGTGGAACGCATTATCGGACAGAAGATGGGAACAGGTGGTTCGTCTGGCGTGAACTATTTACGTCGTGTGCTCGACCATCGCTTCTTCCCAGAACTGTGGACGGTCCGGACATCACTATAAGAGGAGCTGAACAAAATGACTTGGATTGATGTATCACAGCCACTTCATGCCGATGTTGCGACATGGCCGGGAGATACAAAATTTTCGTATGAAATCGCGTGGCCGATGGCAGAGAGTGGTTCGGTCAATGTCGGGAAGATGACATTGAGTTTACATCTCGGGACCCACATCGATGCACCGTTTCATTTTGACGACCATGGGAAGCGCGTGATCGACCTCGATCCGTCTGTATATATCGGACCAGCCCGTGTGATTCATCTACCGCATAAGGCAAAGATTGAAGCATCTGATTTGGATGGTCATGATTTGACTGGGGTGGAACGCCTCATCTTAAAAACGGATGGTTGGCCCGATAAGAGCGTCTTCCCCGAGACAATCCCTGAACTGACACCCGCTCTTGCCGATCGTCTCGGGGAACTTGGAATCTTCTTGATCGGACTCGACTTACCGTCCGTTGATGCGATTGACAGTAAAGAGATGAGCGGCCATCACGCGTTAGCACGAAATGGTGTGCATATCCTAGAAGGACTCGTTTTAGACAATATCTTACCGGGAGATTACGATTTGAATGCCGTCCCTCTCCCAATCGTCGAAGGGGATGGAAGTCCCGTTCGCGCATTGCTTCGCCCTATATTGTAAAGAGATAGCCGGAATCGGCTGTCTCTTTTTTGATTAGACAGGGATAGTCCGACGTTTGGCGAAATAGATGAGAAACTCTATTTGAAGAGAGGACATTCGATGAAGATTCTATTATTATCTGGCGGTGATGGAAAAAGACTATGGCCACTTTCGAACAATTCGAATGCCAAACAATTCATTCGTTTATTGCCTAGCAGAGGTGGAACGAAACAATCAATGCTTGAAAGAGTTTATAATCAACTAAAAACACAAGATTTAGACACTAACGCTTTCATTATCACAAATGTTCAGCAAAAAGATTGTGTCATTCATCAAGTTGGTACAGATACTAATATCATTTCCGAACCAACTCGTCGTGATACATTTCCCGCTATCGTTCTCGGGGCAAGCTATTTAAACGAGCAACATGTGCCTCTGGATGAAACGGTACTTGTGATGCCGGTCGATGCTTACGTCGACCTCCGCTTCTTTGAATATTTCCCTCAAGTCGATGAAGCAGTCCAAGCGAACGATGATGCTTTGCATCTAATTGGGGTCACACCCCTTCATCCGACATCAAAATACGGATATATCGTTCCAGACGAGACGGCCCAAATGTCCTCGGTTCGCCTATTTCAGGAAAAACCGACCGTCGATGTAGCAGAACAGTTGATTGGACAAGGTGCCCTTTGGAACTGTGGAATCTTTGCTTGCAAGTTACATCTGTTACTTGATGAACTAGCAGAACGAAACTTACCGACAACTTATTCAGACCTCACTTCACGCTATGACGAATTAGAAAAGACTTCGTTTGACTATGCCGTTGTCGAACATGCAGAGTCGGTATTCGTTCACCGCTACGATGGCGATTGGAAAGACTTAGGAACATGGAACACATTGACTGAAGAAATGACGTCCACAACTCACGGTCAAGTCGAACTGTTCGAATCGACGAACACGCATGTGATCAATGAATTGAACCTTCCTTTGATTGGGATTGGGCTAGAAGACCTTGTCGTCGCCGTCAACGCGGATGGAATTCTCGTCTCGAAGAAAGAGGCGACCCCGCAGCTGAAAGATTATCTCGCCTCATCCGACGACTATCCAAAATTCAAATGGAAGCGATGGGGGCAGTCGGAAGTCATCCATCATGAGACACTCGCCGATGGGCATCACAGTGTGACACGTCGCATGCTCGTTCAAGCAGGGAAAGAACTCAGTTACCATTATCATGAAGAGACCGATGCAATTTGGACGATTCTCCAAGGCACAGCAATCGTGACGATTGATGGAGAATCATTTGAGGTAAGACCGACCAATGCCATCTCAATTCAACGCGGAAAAGCACATATGTTAAAAGCAAGCGAAACCGTCATTTTAATAGAAGTGCAGTACTCTTTAAAATATATGAACAACGATACACAATTTCTCATTTCCCCATATAAATAAAAATGACCTCACGAGCTCTACCCGAAATCAAGGCATCGTGAGGTTTCTTCTTACTTATTTGATTAATTCGAGTTCGACCGGAATGTTTTCCTCCACTGTTTCACCTTTCAGATGATTGATTGCCGCTTCTACACCCAACTTCCCAATCTCAGCGGGCTTTTGTGCAACCGTAGCTGCCATCGTCCCACCTTCGACCGCTTTGACGGCATCGTCTGTCGCATCGAATCCGATGACTTTCACGTCACTCATTCCAGCCGCTTCGAGTGCTTGAACGGCACCGAGTGCCATCTCATCGTTATGTGCGAATACAGCGACGATGTCTTTATTGTCCTGTAAGATGTTCTCCATGACCGTCAATCCTTCTGCACGGTCAAAGTTTGCCGATTGTTTTGCCACGACTTCCAATTTCCCATCGATCGCTTCGTTGAATCCTTGTCCGCGGTCACGTGTCGCAGACGCTCCTGGAATCCCCTCGAGCTCGACGACTTTTTGCCCTTCGCCTACGAGTTCGACCATGTAGTCACCCGCCAACTGTCCACCTGCGACGTTATCTGATGCCACGTGGGCGACGACGTCCCCTGTTTCAGCGTTACGGTCTACCGTGATGACGGGAATGCCCGCATCGTTTGCTGCCTGTACTGCCGCGCCGACCGCTTCTGAATCCGTCGGGTTGATGAGAATCAAATCCATCCCCTTTTGAATCATATCTTCGACGTCATTCACTTGCTTCGCCGCGTCGTTTTGCGCATCCGCTACCGTCAACGTCGCATCCATTTCGTTCGCCTGTTCTTCTGCGCCTTCTTTCAGTGCGACGAAGAACGGGTTATTCAATGTTGAGATCGATAAGCCGATTTCATAATCGCCATCTTTCGTTTCCGTTTCAGACGATGACCCCGGTTGTTCAGTCGAGCAAGCTGCCATCAGTACCATTGTCAGTGCGAGTAGCCAAGCTGTCCATTTTTTCATGTTCCGTTTTCCCCTTTCGCGTGTTACGCGTTTTGTCGACGATCAAGCAATACTGCAAACAATATAACTGCACCTTTTACGACGAGTTGGAAGAATGATGATACGCCAAGAAGGTTCAATCCGTTATTTAATGTTCCGATGATCAACGCCCCAATCAACGTCCCGACAATCCAGCCGCGACCACCCGCAAGACTCGTTCCCCCGAGAACGACCGCTGCGATGGCATCGAGTTCATACGATGTTCCTGCTGTAGGTTGTGCGGAATTGAGACGTGACGTCAAGATGATGCCAGCGAGTGCCGCAAGCATACCGGATAGCGAATAAATCATGATTTTGACTTTATTGACGCCAATCCCCATCAATTTAGCCGCTTCTTCATTCCCACCAATCGCATACGTATGACGACCAAATGTCGTCTTCTTCAAGATGAAGTAAAGGACACCGAATGCGAGTAGCATCGTCAATGCCGGCACCGGAATGATCCAGAAATAACCACGTCCGAGCATCTCAAACCAACCGGAATTCCCGAGACCTGTAATCGGTCTTCCGTCCGTATAGACGAGCGTCAATCCCCGATAAATGGTCATCGTAGCCAATGTCGCGATGAACGGTGCCACTTTTCCGTACGTGATGACCGCCCCGTTGAACGCTCCGAGAACGGCACCTGCAATCAAGCCGAGTGCAACGGCCATAACCGCATGTTGACCGTCCACCATCATGCCTGCCACCAGTGCAGAAGCGAGCGCCAAAATCGAACCGACCGATAAATCGATGCCCCCTGTCAAGATGACAAACGTCATCCCGAAGGCAATCAAGGCATTGATCGACACTTGGCGGAGTACGTTAAAGATATTATTTAATGATAAAAATCCTGGTTCGAGCGCCGTCACGACGACGACGATGACGAGTAGACCGAACAGCGGTCCTAATTTTTGTCCCCATCCGAGTCGACCCGGGCGCTTCAGCGAAGTTGTTGCTTTCAATTCCATATCATTGCCCTCCTGTCGCATACGTCATTACTTTTTCTTGTGTCGCCTCTTCTTTCGTGAGCGTTCCGGTTACGACACCTTCCCGCATGACGACGATCCGATCACTCATCCCAAGCACTTCCGGTAAATCAGAAGAGACCATGATGATGGCGACACCTGATTCCGCGAGATCACTCATGATATTGTAAATCTCTTTCTTAGCACCGACGTCGACGCCTCGGGTTGGTTCATCCAAAATCAAGACGTCCGGTTCGACACCTAACCATTTACCGAGCACAACCTTCTGTTGATTCCCACCAGACAGCGACTTCACTTTTTGTTCCATCGAATGATGTTTGACCCGCAATTTTTGTAAGTATGTCTCGGCGAACGTCTCCTCCTGTTGCTTCGAGATGACCGATCCTTTTGCTCGTTTATCAAGTGTCGGGAGCGACAGGTTTTCTCTTAGCGAGAAATCGAGGAGTAAGCCCTCTCCTTTTCGGTCCTCTGTCAAAAACGCGATACCGTGCTTGATGGCGTCGGCTGGGGTCTTGATTCGAATCGGTTTCCCATTCAGTTTAATGACTCCCCCTTTGTGGGTGTCTGCTCCGAATAGCGCACGCATCACCTCGGTACGCCCCGCTCCCATCAATCCAGAAAACCCAACGATTTCTCCGGCACGAACGTTGAACGATACGTTGTGGAACCGGTTACCTATTAAATCATCAACCTCGATCACGACGTCCCCAAGTGTAGCGGTACGCGTCGGATAGCGTTCTCCAATCTCGCGACCGACCATATCGCGCACCGTTTCCTCAAATGAGGTGTCTTGAATCATGCGAGTCGAAATGGATTGTCCATCCCGAAGTACCGTGATCCGATCACATAAGTCAAAAATTTCTTCCATTCGGTGTGAGATATAGATGATGGACACACCTTGATCACGTAAGGCCCGTGACACTGCGAAGAGTGCCTGGATTTCACGATCCGTCAAGGCGGCCGTCGGTTCATCCATGACGATGACCTTCGCATCCGTCATGAGCGCCTTGGCAATCTCAATCATCTGTTGCTGACCGACCGACAAATTGCGCGCCACTTCATCGACATCCATGAACACGTTCAATTCAGCCAAGTATTCTCGGGCACGTCTGGTCATTTCCTGCTGTTTGACCATCCCGAACGGTCCCGTCAGTTCTCGACCTAAAAACAGATTTTCTGTCACCGTCATCTCCGGTAAGATATTGAGCTCCTGATGGATGAAGGCGATGCCTTCTTGCTCCGCTTCTTTTGGGTGCTTGAATTGACGTTTCGCGCCGTCGATGAGAATCTCGCCTTCATCCTGTGCATACAGACCGGTCATCACCTTCATCAATGTCGACTTCCCGGCCCCGTTCTCGCCCATAAGGGCATGAATCTCTCCAGGCAACAGTTCGAAATCGACTCCTTTTAAGACGGAGACTGGCCCGAATGACTTATGGATGCCTTTCAACTGAATATGCATCGAATCCCCCCTTAAAAAATGACCCCGGCATGTAAGATGACGTTTGCGTAAGGTGTCGCTTCCCCAGTTCGAATGACCACTTTCGCTTTTGCGACCTCCCGTTTGAAGTCTTCATGCGAACACATGTCGATGCTCGTGTACCGTTCTTTCAGTGAATCCGCAATCGTCGAGTTGTGTGTGAGGATTTCCTCAGCAATCGTGATGCGCTCTACGACCAAATCTGATTCGACGACATCGAGCACCTCAAGAAAGGAAGGTTCCCCGATGCGGAGACTAAGATCGACCCGCTTGACCCCGTCTGGAATCGGTAGCCCACAATCGGCGATGACGACGCGATCCGTATGCCCGAGGTCGGCAAAGATTTTTGCTAAATGACTATTCAAAATTCCTTGTTTTTTCATCACACGCGCTCCAATCGTTGTTGTACATCTTGTCGTGTCGGCATACCACCTTGTGCACCGAAGCCTTCGACACTCATGCCGGATGCGACTACGGCAAACCGTACGGCCGTCTCCAAATCGTCTTGTTCGATGAGGGAGACAGCAAGTGCACCGTTGAACGTGTCACCTGCTCCTGTTGTGTCGACGACGTTTGCTCGGATGGCTGGCACATGACGGACGTCTCGTCCGTCATGGAATCGAACGCCATGGACGCCTTCCGTGACGAGTAACTTGTTCGGATAACGTTTGAGAACATCATCTACGGACATTCCGTTGAATAAGTCACGGCATTCATGTTCGTTCGGCGTTAAATACGTGACGTCCTCAATCACTTCTGGTGGAAGCGGTTGAGACGGTGCCGGATTGAGTAGCACCGGAATCCCTTTCTCTTTACAGTAAGCGGTCACTTGTTTTACCGTCTCGATTGGAATTTCGAGTTGCAGGAGCACGAACGCCTGCTCGTCGAGAAAATGTTCGAGCTCCTCATCCGTGAAAACGACTCGTTTGTTCGCCGATTGGACGACGACAATCGAATTATCCCCTTCTGCTACTACGATATGGGCCGTACCCGTCACTTCCTCCGGTATGATCTGAACATGCGTGACATCGACATCGTGTCGTTTGAAGTTTTCAACAACCTGTTGACCGAACGGATCACTTCCCACGCAACCGACCATCTGAACAGTGCCGCCTAATTTGGAGGCAGCGACCGCTTGGTTCGCACCTTTTCCCCCTGGAACGGTGCGGAACGACTCACCGATGACCGTTTCTCCGGCTTGTGGCCGTTTGTCGGATGTGACGACAAGATCCATCGATATACTGCCAATGACAACAATGCGTTTCATTCTTTATCTCTCCTTCCGCTTTGTCGTGTGTCTTTCAAGTAACGTGACCGGTAATAACATCTCTTTCGGTCGCGTGTCTTTTTTCTCAATCAAATCGAGCAATCGTTCTGTCGCCACTCGCCCCATCTCATAGATAGGCTGGACGATGGTCGTCAGCGGCGGAGACGTCATCTCGCCTAATTCGATCCCGTCATATCCGATGACCTGTAGCTCTTCTGGGACACGAATGTCTCGACGGACTGCTTCCTGTAATACGGCGGCTGCAATCACATCGTTCGCTGCGAAAATGCCATCGAATGGCCAAGCATGGTCGAACAGCTCTTGGGACGCTTTCAAGGCGTCTTTGAACGTGAACGTGGACTCGGTCATCCCGACGAGCTTCTCTCCCGCTACTTCGACAAATCCTTCGGTTCGGCGTTTGACCGTTTTGAGATGATCCGGTCCGGCAATGTGTGCCAGTCGTGTCGCACCACGTTGTAACAGCGTGTCGGCCGCCAACTTTCCACCCTCATATCCATCTGATACAACGGCGTCGATCCCCGCTTTTACGATTCGGTCTAGTGCGACCATCGGTAAATCCAACGTCTCATAATTCGGATTGTGCGAATGATTTGTTGTAATAATCAGGCCATCGACGTGCATCGTTTGCAAGGCGACTAAATACGTCTGTTCTTTTTCAAGTTGTTCATCCGTGTTACATAAGACGACTTGATACCCATGTTGATTGGCGACATCCTCAATCGCCCGAGCCAGCTGTGGAAAGAACGGGTTCGTGATATCTGGCATGATAAGTCCAATCAAATTCGACGATTTTTTATAGAGCGAACGAGCAACTCGGTTCGGCGCGTAATTCAGTTCCGCAATCGCCTTTTCGACCGCTTCTTTCGCCTCTTCGCTCACATATCCGCTTTTATTCATAACGCGTGATACGGTCGCCACTGAGACGTTCGCATGTTTTGCTACTTGTTTGATGGTCGCCATTTGACATCCTCCGTTCTGGAAACGCTTACAAAACCATCTTAATGTGTAACCGGTTACATATCAAGAGATTTTTATGATTTCATGAAAAAACACATTGAAATCGTGCTTCAATGTGTAGAGAACGTAGGATTTAGTTGAACATAGACGAGACATTCTACCGTTCGTCCATCGAGCCGGGTCAATTCCTGTTGTTTTGTAAACGCATAAGTGAATCCAGACTTTTCAACGACGCGTCGCGATTGGTCATTGAAGCTGAAGTAGCCGCACCAAATCCGCTCTAACCCTAACGCTTCGAACCCAAATCGAATCATCGCCTGAACGGCTTCCGGCGCGTAACCATTCCCCCAATTGTCTGGACTGAGCACATAACCAATCTCACGCTGTGCCTCATGTTGAATCGAAGGGTCTGGTCTTCGGTCGTGTAACCCGATGCTACCGATTACTTGCCCAGTCTCTTTCAAGACGATGGCCCATACATCTGCTTCCTCGATAAACAGTTGAATGACGTCCCTTGTTTCTTCAATCGATTCATGGGGTGCCCAACCAGCCATCGGTCCGACTCGTTCATCTTTTGCATAATGATACATATCTTCTGCGTCTTTTAACGAAAATGCCCGTAAAATCAATCGTTCTGTCTCTAGAGTGATCATATCAACCCGTCCTTTTCCTTCAAGTTGTTTCCTCCACCGACCTAATGGGAAACGTTAGGCGAGGAGGAATGAACATGCCATTTGATTATGACTTAAACTTCGATGAAATCGACTTCCGACAACAACCCGAATTGTATCGGGTCGGGCGTGGCGAACAAGGCGTACTACTCGTCGAACCGTATAAAAGTGAGATTTTGCCACATTGGCGATTCAAGACGCCCGAGATTGCGAAGCAATCTGCCGAAGAAATTATGGAATTGTTTGAAGCGTATCGCGCGAATGACGATTTCGTCGGGATGGACATGGCCCGAAAGTTCATCCAAATGGGCTACACGCGGGCCCGACGCTATGCCAATTATAAAGGCGGTCGTAAATATAAAGAAGACGGTGACCTCCATGAGCGCGAAATCGACGAAGAGAAGGCAGAGTCTGCTCGCATCTTCAAAACGTATTGGGATCAACTTCGTGCCGATGAGGATTATTTACGACGTAAAAAGGCACATCAAAAACAATATGGTTAATCGCGCACCATCACTTTAAACGGGGTACCATTCCGCTCGAATGATGTGATGGTGCGAAATCCGACCGTATCGTATAGATGAATCGCTCGTTCGTTAAAAGCGGCGACGGTCAAACGAAGCGGTTTGCCCCGTTCCATCGCTCTCTCCATGACGTACGTCACAAACAATCGGCCATGTCCTTTCCCCGTCATATCGGGTCGCATCCCCAACCCGATATCCGTAAATTCTAAACAATACGGATATGTCGAATTGGGCACTTGAGCCGGGGAACCGATGCAATAAAATCCAATCAGCTCATGCTCCTCTACAATCACCTGATACGTCATCAACTCGGCGATTCCCTCTTCAGAAGGCGATTGATTATAGAAGTCATAAGGAGCTTCATAGGTCCATTCTTGAATTTGACATGCCCATTCACGCGTCATCGGTCGGTGATGCATTCGTCTTCCCTCCGTACTCTTTTCACGATTTCTATGTAAAAAAGATGAGGTTGCCCTCATCCTTATTTTCGAGTCCATTCTGCCGTCATCGCTACGTCTGCTGCATGCATGAGATTATGAATTGGACAACGTGCCTCGACAGCCTTCCTTAATGCTTCGATTCGCTCATCCGATTCGGTCGTATCCAATACGATTTTCATATGTGTCGACTCAAAGTAAGTTCGGACACCTTCCATCCCTTGGAATCCTCGAGGATCGAGCGTCCCTTCTGTTACAAACTCGACCCCTTCATACTCAAAGTTCAAATCCTGGGCGGCATAGGCAATCATGATGGTCGTACAGGACGACTGGGCACCGAGAAGATACTCGAGTGGATTCGGTCCCTTGTTCGTCCCACCGAGTCGTTCTGGCTCATCCACGATAAATGGGGTGTGATCGCCTACACGCACAGTCGTCTTAACGCCTCCGGCTTCTCCTTCGGCGCGCATCGTTACTAATGGTCTTTCTGACATGTTGCATCCTCCTCTCCATAATCAAACACTACTATTTTCCCTTTATTTCGGACCATGTAACGCCTCGTCATAGATGGCGTAATCATTTTTTCCATCTTGCTTGATCTGATACATCGCCTGATCCGCTTTATGGATCAACGTGTCTAAATTTGTTCCTTGGTCGGGAGCATGACTGACCCCAATACTCGCACGGATTGGAATCGTCACATCGGACGTGTGGTAAGGGTTTTGATTTAACGTCATCTGAAGTTCGTGAATAAATGCAAGCACTTCCGATTCTGTTAAATCCACTAAATAAATATAAAACTCATCCCCGCCAACACGAGAGGCCAAGCCAACGTCTCGTGTCGACGCTTCCAGCAATCCACCCAAATGAGTTAAGAAATAATCTCCAATCTGGTGACCGTACGTATCATTGACTGCTTTAAAACCGTCCAGATCAATAATCAATAAAGACAGCATCGAGGAACTAAGCAACGCCTGGTCTGCGCGTTCATAAAATGCACGTCGGTTCGCCAGCTTCGTCAGTGGGTCATGATAGGCAAAGAATCGGATTGTTTGCTCGGCCTCTTTAAACGAGTGGACATCCCGAATGATAATCATCCCGTGAATCGTGCGGTCGATATCGACAAAATCACCATCGATGACGACGTAAAGCTCTTGCCCAGACTTTGTCATAATCTTCGTTTCAAACTCTATAAACTTTTTACGTGTCCGAAAATGTTGGCTGTAGTGTTCCATCCACTCTGCTTTTTTCTTTTCTGGCAACAAATCGATAAACCGTTCATTCACGACACGGACAGTATGAAATAGCGTGCGTGCGGCCGGATTCGCACTTTCCACCCTCCCATCCGGGTCAATCAACAAGATGGCGGATGGATTTAAATTATAAAGTGTCCCATATCGTTTTACATAAGAGGTTAAGAAGTCTAAACGATTCATCGCAACGACCAATGCTACCGCCCAAACAAGCCCCCCATACATGTATGAATAGGGTGGGATCAACCCACGAAATTGAAAGTAGCCGAATACAATATCCCATATTAGTACGGCATTTGCAGTCCAAAAAAGCATGCGCAATACGCGTTGGTGTTCTCTTCGTTCCGCACGCTTCAATGCATAAAAAATGAGACCAATAATCAATAGATGAAAAATGTTTCCGACGGTCAACGTAGTTAAATACGATGAGTTGAACTCAGGATAAATCCAAATGCCTACTTGTTCAAACTGTTGACTGTTGATGATATTCTCCTGACGGACATACGTCAACACAACAGGAATCAATGGTAAATAGACGATCCATGGATACAACCACTTCGGTGCCTTTGCGCCGACGCCTGTGATACTTAATATGAAATGAACAGAGAAGATAAAAATGAAAATCCCAGCGTTCCCAAACCAATAGGCAATGAGTGCCGGACTGTATTCAATCGGTGATAGATGGCGGACAAATTCAGCCAAGAAGAGCATCGAATAACCGAACACAAACAGGCTCAGCAAACGATGCTCGACTTTATTCGGATTTCGTTGAAAGACATCGAGTGCTAAAAAGCCGAGTAAAAATGACGGCAACAAATAGACCGCCAGATAAATGAACATCTCGGTCATGCGGAACCTCCTCACCTGTTCGTATTCTTCTATTTCGTTATCCTGCGTTCTTTTCCCTCTTTAACGCAACAAAAAACGGGATGGTTTTCTCATCCCGTTTTTGATGTCACACACTTATAGCGTTTCTTCGATTGGGGTATCCCCTTTGATCAAATCAATTGCTTTGTTCTGCACGTTTGAATGGTTATGAAGGACATGCACCAAGAATGATGCGACGTCTTCGCGTGGGATCTCTCCACTTCCCTCGAATTTCGTGTTCACTTTGCCCGTTCCCGCATCATCTGTCAATGCACCCGGACGAACAATCGTGTACGTGAGTCCACTCTGTTCGAGTAAACGATCTGCATGATGCTTCGCTACGTAGTACGGCTTCATCGAATCTGGCCAAGCTGAGCGATCCTCCGCTTTCAAGGCACTGACCATGACGAAGTGTTTGATGTTCCCGTTCGCTTGTGCTGCTTCGATACTCTTCGCTGCACCGTCTAGGTCGATCAAGAGTGTCTTGTCTGCTCCAGTACTTCCACCAGAACCTGCCGCGAATACGATAACATCCATTCCATCAATCGCTTTTTGCAAATCATCTACTGAACCTTCGAGGTCACCGAGTACCGCATTGTACCCTTTTGACTTAAAATCCTCGAGTTGTTTTTCTTTACGCACCATCGCCGTGACGTGATGCTTTCCTTCCTTGTGTAACTTCTCCACCAATTGATGGCCAATTTGACCGTTTGCACCGATTACAAATACGTTCATCTGTCTTCCTCCTCAAAAATGAATTCAGAGACAAGCGAAACGCCGGGTAGCCGTTGCTACATCCGGTGCAGAAGCAATGGCAGAAATGACGGCAACGCCGTCTGCCCCGTCACGAATGATTGAAGGCACATGCTCTGGACGAATACCTCCGATCCCCACAATCGGAAGCAGTGGATAGTGATGGCGAACTTGTTGAATCAGTTCCGTGCCACGCACATGTCCTGCATCCAGTTTACTTTGCGTCTCATGAATCGGACCAATGCCGACATAATCTGCAAATGGAAGAGCCGTTCTGACTTCCTCCATCGTATGGACAGACACCCCCAACCATTTATCTGGTCCTAGCCGTTCTCGAACCTGTTTGGCAGGTAAGTCGTCTTGTCCGACGTGAATGCCATCCGCGTCAATCGCGAGCGCCAAGTCGACGTCGTCGTTGATTATGAACGGAACACCCGTTTCTCGACACAGACGTTGGAGCGTCCTTGCCATCGCTTCTTTTTTATCTCCATACAATGCATCTTTACCTTTTTCGCGAAATTGAAAACATGTCACACCACATCGAAGTGCCGTTTTGACGGTCGCCACCAAATCGGACGCGTCCGTCGTTCCACACACAAAGTAAAGGCGAAGCTGCTTAGCGAGCGCTTGTTTCGTACAGAACGTCAACGGTAATCACCTCTTCTTTCGCTAAACGATGTCCCCAATGATTCGTCGGTCCATGCCCCTGTCCAATCGATAATCCATGTGCAATCGCCTGATGAATAAACTGCTTCGCATCTACGACGGCTTGGCGTAGTGTCTTCCCATACGCTAGTTCGGCCGTCAATGCGGCAGAGAACGTACATCCCGTCCCGTGCGTATCTTTCGTTTGGATTCTAGGCGCTTTTACACAGAACGCTTCAGTCTCGCTCATAATCAAATCAACGGCCTCCACATCATCCGTATGCCCACCTTTGATAATGACGGTATCGACACCAAGTGCTCGAATCGCCTGTGCGGCTTTCATGCGGTCTGCCTCGGTTCGAATTTCCATTCCTGCCAGCACTTCTGCTTCAGGAATATTTGGGGTCACGATGGTCGCCTGTGGTAGCAGCTTCGTGCGCAGTGCTTCGACTGCACTAACTTGCAACAAGGAAGCGCCACCTTTCGCCACCATGACCGGATCGACTACTACATGTTCGAAACGATATCGTTCGAGCCCCTTCGCTACCGCTTCAATTCGTTCAGCGTCCACCAACATCCCGGTTTTACAGGCGGTGATGTTAAAATCATCCGCTACCGCATCAATTTGTCGGATAATCATTTCCGTGGAAATCGCCTCGATTCCATGGACCCCAAGTGTGTTTTGAGCGGTAATCGCAGTCAACACGCTCGTCCCGAATACACCGAGTTCTTGAAACGTTTTAAGATCGGCTTGAATACCGGCCCCTCCTCCTGAGTCAGATCCTGCAATTGTCAACACTTGAGGTCTCATGATGTCGACACCTCAATTCGATTCGTCGGGATGGTATGCTGTGCCAATTGATGGAGCGCATTTAAAAAGTGAATCGGGAAGTCTCCCGGTCCTTCAGCCCGTTCACTCGCCAACTCACCGCAATAGGCGTAGCCTGACATGGCGGTCACCGTCGCTTTAAGGGTGTTCTTTTCGACTGCTAAGCAAGCCCCGACCACTGCACTGAGTAAACATCCCGTACCGGTCGTCTCGGTCATGCGTTTCGTCCCGCCATGTATTTCCATAACGACGTTCCCGTCACTTACCATATCTTCTTTTCCTGTCACGGCCACGACACATCCGTATCGTCTCGCTGCTTCAAGCGCCAATTGTCGAGGCTCGCATGCACCGTCACCAGCATCGACACCACGAGCCGCCCAATCGACGCCAATCAATGTCGCAATCTCTCCTGCATTCCCTCGAATGACCGATACACGAACATGACGCAAAATGCGTTCGACCACATCTCGTCGAAATGACGTCGCTCCGACACCGACCGGGTCGAGTATAATCGGGCATCCCGCTTCGTTCGCAGCCTGACCTGCGCGAATCATCGTCGCTTCCGTCATCGTTCCAAGTGTACCGATGTTAAGTACGAGCGCATCGCTCACGAATGTCATCTCCGCTACTTCTTCGATTGCATCCGCCATGACAGGAGAGGCGCCGATGGCGAGCAATCCATTCGCCGAAAAGTTCGCCACGACCGTGTTCGTGATATTGTGAATCAATGGCGCCTGCTGTCGAATCTCATTCCAAATCTCATGTCTCATTGGTTGACCTCCTGCGACAATGACCACGACTCAAGCGTCCAAGCCATTTCCCAAAAAGCGACTTCGTAATAGCAACTCTTCAAGAATAGTTTCGTATAGCGCACGCGCTCTTCTTCTGTCGCTTGACCAGCCAGTTCATCCAACCGATCAATTTGCTCTTCCACCAGCTCACGGAACCACTCCGAACCATACGTCGCAATCCAAGCTGAATAAATCGGATGATCAGGACGCTTGTCTTTAAGACGTTCTCCAATCTCGTAATACACCCAATAACACGGAAGGATTGACGCCAATACGTCCCCGAGAGTCGGTCCTGCCTGTTGCATATGAAGGGCATATGCATAAGCGGTCGGTGCTGGCTCAAATGTCGCCAATTCGACATCCGTCACGTTGAGCATCGTAAAGAACTCTCGATGAAGGGAGAGTTCCGCCTCAATCGTGTGTAGCGCATGCGTCAAAAAGCGGCTCGATAGTTCCATCGTCGGAGCGAGGGTTGCCCCTTTGGCCTGCACTTTTGAAAACTGATTCAAATAGTATGAGTCTTGCATGACGTAATGTCTGAATTTCTTCTCATCGAGCGTCCCTTCTCCGAGTGAACGAACAAATGGGTGATGAAAGCTTGCTTCAAACAATCCATCCGCCTCTTGACGTAAGTGATCTGTAAATTTCATAATAACTCCCCCTTATAAACTGATAAAAAAGACGCCGCCTCCCATAACGGAAGCGGCGTCTCGAACAATCATATCTAGGTGAAGCCATATGAGTCGTCTCGCCCACTTCCCTACGCTAGCGTGAACTAGATCAGGTTCGAAGGGTCTGGACCATGTCCATCTCAGCCGCGTGACGCGACTCCCCTAGTGGCAAACATTATGAAATTCAGTCGTCTTCGACCACATTCTATCAATCTTTTCATCAATTGAAAACCTTTTCTGATTCCGTTTCCTATTCTTCGTTACGGGAATGGGTAAGTGACTCTGTTCGTACTGAAAAGGATGTGTAGAGATTGAATACCATTTTATTGACGATTGCCTTACTGTTCATCAGTTTGAACGTATTTTGGTTTTTCAAACGTCGAACGTACAAGCAAACAGGATTTGATGGAAGATTGTTCACTCAGTTGTTCGTCAGCCTATTCGGTGTCATGTTAGGATTCACATTGATTTATTATGCACTGTCTCGTGATTCAGTCATTCTCGTGACTTCACTCGAATCCATGAATGCCGTCGAACCGACTTGGGAAAATTTATTGTATTTTAGCGGTGTCACTTTACTTTCGATTGGCTTTGGTGATTTGTTACCGGTCGGTTTAACCCGATTATTCGCTATCATCGAAGGAGCCATCGGTATTTTGTTACCGAGTGCCTTCTTCATCAAATCGATTTATCAAAAAGACAAGTGAAAATCTTCCTATCGTCCCGTGATGAGTAAAAACATATTAAATGCAACAAGACCAAGGGGAAGCATCGCAACCAGAATGATCGGCCATTTCTTTAGACGAATGCCGACAAAGAGGACCAGACTCCCAACAAGTAGGGCAATAAATGTCGTGTATGGATTCATGAAAAAACGCTCCTTTCTCTATAAGGAGCGTTTCCCGGCTCTCGCCGTCATTAATCGTTTGAATGTCGAAGTGTTGCACATGCGGCACGAACGCGTCTGGCTTCCTCTTCTCGAAACACGAAATCCCCTTGTTCGGCGACACGTTGTGCACAAAAGAAGAAGAGCGACTGCAACCGATCATGTGTATCTTCAATGGCACTCAACTCAGCTGAAGCGTATGTTGCCGTGAGCATCTCCCATAACTCTTCTGGCAAATGGTCGCGGATCCCGTCACCGGACTTCCCTAGATTCACGGAGAATTCCGTCGCATAGCCAATGTTCCACTCCATCATCTGACGGAGCATATTCCGCATGATATCGAGGTGGTCGAGCGCGTATAACACCTGGTGTCGCTTGATTCCTTTGACAACATAAAGTGACACCCACCAAAACTCATTCCAACATGCCGCATACTCGTCAGCAGACGGACGTTTCACGCGATACGACAGGTCAGAAGGCGTGACGACTGGATAACGGTCTCGGTCAAAGATAATTTGACTGAGCGAGTCGACTTCGAGCATGGTTTCAAGTTGATCCACACTCCGAATCGTCAAATCAATCCGATGTCCGTCTACATATTGCACTAAAAACGTTACATGTCGTCCGGAATCAGCCGTTTCAGGTGTCTGCATGATCAAGACCTCTCCACATGTGTCAATCCATGAGCGATCGGCCGCAACCGCTCGGACGTCTTCCACATAAAAGGCAAGGTCGACATCCTGGTACGGGTCTGGTCGGATGTTCGGATTGACGAGTGAGCCGTTCAAGACGACCGTTCGAATGTGCTCACGTTCTTTTGCGAACGCAATCAACTGTTCAATGATTTGTTCTGGTTTCATTCTACAATCGCCCCCAATGAGCGCGCGACTTGAATCGCCTGCATCGCGTCTAGTTTTGTTTGTTGTAACGTCACGTTCGAAAAATCAACCCCGTCGACAAGTGCTCCTCTGAAGTCGGCGCCACGGCACACCGCATGTTGAAGTGTCGCCCGTGACAAGTCCGCCTGATGCCAAACCGTTTCGGTCAAGTCCGTTCCATACAGGTCCGCCTCGACCAAACGAACGTGGGACCAATCCATCTTCTTGAGCGACACGTGACGAAGGTTGACGAATGACCAATCCCCTTCCGTTACCCGGACGCCTTCAAACTGACTCTCCTCAAAGGAAGATCCCGTCATTTTACATTGCTCAAACTCACTCATGAACAAATTGGCACCATGGAATTGACAGTTTAAAAATGAACTCCCGACATGACGGGACGCATTCCATTTTGAATCCGTGAAGTCGCAGTTGATGAACTGACAGCGTTCCGTCTGTAGTTCCGTCGCATCGACGTATGTGAAGCGACAGTTCTCGAACGTGACGTGTGACAACACTTCGTCACGGAGTGTCACGTCACGAAAATTTTCATCTCGATATTGCGTATGTGGTTGAAACATATGATCCCTCCTTCAGGTATACTAGAACAGATTACAATGATTGGAAGTGATATAGATGGATCTCGTATTTCCTACTGAACACGGCGTTTTCAATTACCGCGTTGCTGGTATTTTTGTGAAAGACGGTCACTTATTGATTCACCGAAACATCCGAGATGACTTTTGGGCATTACCCGGGGGGCGCGTCACGCTCGGTGAAGAAGCCGCAACCGCCCTCGCACGCGAGCTACATGAAGAGTTGAACATGCACGTGACTGATACCACGTTCGCTTTCGTGCACGAGAACTTATTTACGTACAACAATCAGCCGTTTCATGAGATTGGACTGTACTTTTATGTAGACGGTGACCTCCCGCTCCAAGACGGAGACTTTTATGGACCTGAAGGAGATCACCTGATTTATCGTTGGATAAAGCTTGACCGTCTACAAGACGTCACGCTTTATCCGGAAATACTCGCTCAACTCCCGAACCGTTTGCCAACTCATTCACTCAATCCAGCTTGAACTTAGAGTAGCGATTTCAACTCGTTTAAATGTCGAATCTCATACGTTGACTCAATCGTCGCAGCCACTTCGTTCGGATTGAACCAGCACGTATCCAAACCATACATCCGCCCACCGGCGATGTCTGCCGTGACCGAGTCACCGATAATCAAACCTTTCTCTGGCGCTACATTCGGGATTCGGTCGAAGACGTAGTCGAAAAACGGTTTCATCGGTTTTTGCGAGCCGGTCGCATCCGATACGAAGACATCTTGGAAGTACGGCAATAGTCCAGATGACTCTAACCGTTTGAATTGCGTCTCCGTCACACCGTTTGTGACGATATAGAGCGGATAATCGTTGCTCAGCTTTCGCACGACCTCCAAAGCACCATCAACCATGTGCACGCCTGCATGTAAATAGTCTCGATATTGCTGTTCGACATATGGTCCATCGACCGTGAGACCGAGCGAATCGAACAGTTTCGTGTGACGACCGATGAGCACTTCTTCCCGGTCCACTTCGCCGCGCTCAAACGCACGCCACAGGTCCGTGTTGATGTCGACATAGCGCGACTTCACTTCATCCGTCATCCGGACGTTGTAGGATGCAAGTAACTGTTCCAAGGCGACATGTTCACTTTGTTTAAAATCTAGTAGTGTGTCATCAATATCAAATAAAATCGCTTCATAACGTTTCATATTTCTTTCTAACCCCTCTCTTCGTCTTAACTGTACAGGAAGTAGAAACGAACATCAAAAAAGGGAGATATGCCGTATCCCCCTCTCAATGTCTATTAGATGACTGGTTTTATTTTTGAGCTCCATAATTAATCAATATCACGAGTACCCCAATCAATATCGCGACCGACCATGCGTGAACAACCCCACTGAGCGTTAACGGCTTGAAGAAGTATCCTCAATCGTTCTCAAACAAGTAGGCCAAATAAACCGACACACCATACGATCCAAGCAAGAAAGCTAATACAAAGCGTATTTGCAAATGCCTCAAAGATTGTTTTGTTACCCACCAAATGATCACCGGTACAATCAAATATCCAAATGGAAAACCCCATACATAATCCATTGCCGCCACAAAAAATGCCCAAGGCACGAAGAGGAATAAACTCACACAGCAAGTTTTCATCGTCTGCTCCTAAACTTGTTGAATTTACTTGATTCAAGTTTACCAAATCCAATACATTGATATGTTTATTTTTCTAAAACAAGTGAATACTTCTTATGGTGAAGAAAAAACAAAGGAGTGTTCAAATATGCATACAGATTTTACGAACATGTACATCAATGGTGAGTGGGTAAATGGATCAAGTGAAAAGTCGATCGACAACGTCAATCCATTCTCGAACGAGACTCTCTTCTCGATTCAATCAGCGGATGAAGAGGACTTGAATCGTGCTTATGAAGCAGCGAAAGCGTCTCAGACGGACTGGGCCGACATGCTTCCACAAGCACGACGTGAGTTGATTGAGAAGTTTGCCCAGCTGACGATGGACAACAAAGACTTTATCGTCGACTGGCTCGTGAAAGAGTCCGGTAGTACACGTATCAAAGCAGAGAGTGAGTTCGCTGCATCAATGGCAATCATCAAAGAAGCCGCGACGTTCCCTTTCCGTATGGACGGGCTCATCAAACCTTCGATCGTTCCGAATAAAGAGAACCGGGTATATCGCAAACCACTTGGGGTCATCGGCATCATCAGCCCATGGAACTTCCCGTTCCACTTGGCTGTCCGTTCAATCGTGACAGCTCTCGCGACGGGGAATACGGCCGTCGTCAAACCGGCTACGGCGACACCAGTCACGGGTGGTCTCCTATTCGCATCCCTCTTCGAAGAAGCAGGACTTCCAAAAGGTGTGCTCAACGTTGTCGTCGGACGAGGGTCTGAAATCGGGGACGCCATCGTCGAACACCCAATCCCGCGCCTCATCTCGTTCACAGGTTCGACCGAGGTCGGTCAAGGGATTGCGGAAAAGGCAGGTCGTTTGTTGAAGAAAACAGCACTTGAACTCGGTGGGAATAACGTGTTTGTCGTTCTCGATGATGCCGACCTCGACCGTGCCGTCGAATCAGCCGTCTATAGCAAGTTCTTCCACCAAGGACAAATCTGTATGTCGACGAACCGAATCCTCGTCGCCGAGTCGATTCATGACGAATTCGTGGAGCGCTATGTCGAGCGCGTTAAACAGTTGAAAGCGGGTGACCCGAATGAAAAAGATACGCAAGTCGGCCCGCTCATCGACCACGATCAAGTCGATCGCATCTTAGACCAAATCGAGAAAACGGTTGATGCCGGTGCGACCGTTCATACTGGCGGGACAGCGGACGGCAACGTCCTCGAACCGACCGTCCTCAGTGTCGTCACGAATGACATGCCGCTCGCGAAAAACGAAATATTCGGTCCGGTCGCGGTCATCCTTTCGTTTAAAGATGACGAAGAGGCTGTTCGTCTTTCGAACGAATTACCGTACGGATTGAGCGGTGCCGTTCATGGCTCGGTTTACCGTGCAACCAATTTTGCACGAAAAGTCGAAACTGGCATGATTCACGTCAACGATCAGTCGGTCAACGATGAACCGCACATGCCGTTCGGAGGCGAGAAAAACTCTGGTCTCGGACGCTTCAACGGTGAATGGGTACTCGAAGAGTTCACGACGCTTCAATGGGTGTCCATCATGCATGAACGTCGCGAGTACAAACCGTTCTTCTCGTAATACAAAAAGTGTTTCGGCAACTCGCCGAAACACTTTTTTAGATTTTCTTCACGAACTCCGACTTCAGTTTCATCGCACCAAGTCCCTCGATTTTACAGTCGATATCATGGTCACCTTCCACGAGTCGAATCCCCTTCACTTTCGTTCCTTGTTTGACGACAAGCGAGGTTCCTTTCACTTTCAAATCCTTGATCACGGTGACAGTGTCTCCGTCTTGAAGCGGGTTTCCGTTCGCATCTTTGATTTGTGACGCTGCTTCTGCTTCTGCCGCCTCACTCGGTGACCATTCATAGGCACATTCTGGGCATACAAGCAACGGGCCATCCTCGTACACATAAGATGATTGGCATTTTGGGCAATTCGGGTACTCAGTCATTCTATTTCCTCCATTCGATTCACTCGTTCCAGTATATCGTATGGTGGCTCCATCTTTCTAGACCGTTCACTCTTCGGTAGGCGATGCAGGACCTTCTAAATCAAGTTGATAAAACGATAAATCGAGCCATTTGCCGAATTTATATCCGGCATTTCGAATCGTACCGGAATGAACGAATCCAACTTTTTCATGCGCACGGATACTCGTCACGTTCGATGCGTCAATTCCACCAATCACCGTTTTCATTCCTCTCACTTCGGCGATACGGATGATTTCTTTTAACAGTTTGTTGCCAATGCCTTTCCCGCGGTAACCGGGATGCACGTATACAGAATGTTCAACCGTATAATGGTACGCTGGCCACGGACGGAACGGACCGAACGTCGCAAACCCCATGACGACGTCATCCTCTACCCATACGATGATTGGACAATCTTGCTCTTTCTTCTCCTCATACCATGCCACTCGATTCTCGAGTGTCACCGGTTGATAGTGATAGACGGCCGTACTGTTTACAATCGCATCATTGTAAATATGTAAAATCATTTGAAGATCATCTCGTCGACAATTGCGAATCATCCCCATACCACCTTTTCGTTTTTTTCATTATACGAATCCCCTCTTCAAAAGACACGAAAAAAGTGACCGGTCCCATCAACCGGTCACTCAAATCATGCGGCCAAGCGGTCACACATTGAGGCGCATTCTGTACAAACTCTTGCGCATTCCTGGCAATGTGCGTGCTTATGTTTCCCGCACTCCTGTGCGCATGCTTTACAGATGACTGCACACGCTCGCGCGAGTTCAGGAACGAATGCCGAATCACGCGTCATCGCTTCCGCAAGAAACGCACAGGCAGCGGCACATTCCCGATCCAGTCGGATACAATCAACCATCATCTGTACATCTTTTTCTTCTAAACAAGATTCCAGACAATAGTTGCACGTTTCCACACATTCGTGGAGCATTTCGAGTTCGTTCGCATAGATACGATGAGCCATACATCATTCCCCTTTCGTTTCTTCTGCAATTTCGGACACGTTACTCCTGTTCCCTAATCGATAAAAGAAAAACGACCCGGCTCAAGAATCCGGATCGTTCACGAACCTGCGATACAAGTAAGCGATTCGATTCAGTAATGTCTCGTCATATTGTTTCGGCATGAAACGATAGCGATATAATCGATACATTCGTTTCAAGTCTTCCCACTGATGATCGATTTGTTGCCCTTGTCTGAAGCGTGCCAAATCAATCAAGAATATCTGTCCGTTTGGCGTCAAAATGATATTACGCAAGTGGACATCCGATGGTGTCAGTCCTAGTAAACGTGCCTGTCGAAGCGCTTCATCCACTACCTCGATGTAAGAAGGGTCAATCCAGACGCCTTCCGTCAGACACTCAAACAGCGTCTTTCCTTCGATGTAATCCATCACTAAATATGACGGACCAGAATCATAGCACTTCGGAAAGTAAGGGAGTCCCTTAAGTTTTTCATAGATTGCTGCCTCTTCGGTTGCGATTTGTTCATAACCTGGAAAGAACACTTTAATGACACGATCCTTTTCCTTTAAACGAAACACGGCCGCACTTCGTCCAATCCCATGTAAACGAAGATCTGGGTGCATCGAGGCTACCTGAAACGAGTCACCCACCTGTTCGAAGGTGACGTCCGCATATTGTTCATAGTCACTCATCTGTCACGCCTCTTTCCTATTTCTCTTCCCTCTCATCATAGCGCATACAAGCTCATTTGACGCCAAAACTGCTTGAGTAGGTGACAAGTGACGTCCATTCTCGTAAGACGTATAATGAAGAGCGACTGACAACCAAGGAGGAGTTATAATGCAACGTATCGCTTTGACAGAAGAATTATCATTCTCACGCATCGTCCATGGGATGTGGCGGCTCGCTGATTGGGACATGACCCCACAGGAACGCCTCACATTCATCGAACAATGTCTCGAGCTTGGCATCACGACATTCGACCATGCAGACATTTATGGCGGTTACACATGTGAAGGTTTATTTGGAGAAGCCTTAAAGTTAAAGCCTGAACTCCGAGACCAAATGGAGATCGTCACAAAGACAGGAATTAAATTGACGGGGTCATTTAACCCAGGTCAAACACTCAATTATTACGATACGACAAAAGAGCATATCATCGCGCAAGTAGAGCGTTCGTTAAAAGAGTTGGCCATTGACCACATTGATACATTACTCATCCACCGTCCAGATCCGCTGATGAATCCGGATGAAGTGGCCGAAGCCTTCATCGTCTTGCGCGATAGTGGTAAAGTACGTGAGTTCGGTGTATCTAACCATGTTCCGGCTACACAGAACTTGCTTCAATCTCGCCTTCCATTCCAACTTGTGACGAATCAACTCGAACTCTCTCCGATGCAATTGAAACATTTTGAGGATGGATCGGTCGATTTGTGTCACGAAAAACGAATGCCACTTATGGCTTGGAGTCCACTAGCCGGTGGTCAACTCTTCGAAGATGAACAGTATGCACCCCTTCGTGAAAAACTCGAGGAAATTCGTGCACGTCACAATGCAAGCGGAATTGACTCGATTGTGTATGCATGGCTCGTCAAACACCCTGCGAACATTATGCCGATTATCGGATCCGGAAAAATTGAGCGCGTTCAGACAGGAGTCGACGCCCTTCAAATCGACCTCACTCGTGAAGAATGGTTCGAAATTTTGAAGTCGGCACGCGGTCGAGATGTTGATTGAAGGAAACTTCATCAAATAAATCCCACTGAATTATAAAGTGATAATTTAGAAGAATAATCGGCTTTTTTCAATGTCTCGTAATATCAACGTTTTTTCGTCAAAAATCGACATACAAAAAAAGTTAAAAAGTAAAAATAAGTCATAAATGGTTTTATCCCCCGTCCAGTTCAAGTTGGACGGTTTTTTTGATTTTTTTTCGAAATAACAAATTAATTTTCCTAAGACTAAAGTCACAAAAAATTGGTGCTAGAATGGTGAAAGTGATTCATCGAAGGAGAGTACCGATGTGAAAAAGTACCTGATTTTCAGTACCCTCGTCATCCTGTTTTTCTTATTCGGATGCGAGGAAGAACGCGCACTCCGACTCCAACCCGCTCCTGAATATTATCAAGGACGTGCCCTGTTACCAAACGGACAACAAATTGAAATGCCCGAATCGGATCGTGCAGCGATTATCGAGTTATGTCAGCCTGACAACGCGATTCAAAGAATTCCAAGTGGTGAAAGACATTGGCTCGGGACGGTCACATTGAACCAACCGTTGACTGATGCCGCCACCGAATCTTCTTTTCCAACCGCAACTTTTTTCACTGTCGAAAATAAATCATATGTCCAATGTCAACTCGATTCCGTCACATATGCCACCGAAATTAACACGCTTCCTGAAAGTTTAAACGATGTTCAATATACGGCCGAACCTTATCCGGATGTTCCGAAATTCCGATTTGCTGAGCCCCATGAATATGAGCATTTCGCACAAGAGATGAAAAAGCCGATAGGTAATGAGCCCTATCCAGAAAGAAAAGGGATCGAGCATACACTTTTCCATATCACGATGCCTTTCAGTGGTGAATTTGAACTGACCTTTACATCGTCCGAAGCCAAAGACCGCCTCGTCATTCCTGTCGAATCAATAAGGCATCCCTATTTGTCACTCGGGCTCGGGACAGAAAAGTCTGATGAGGTGTTACAATACGCGATTTATACGAGCCGAGATCAAAATGACTATCAAGAAGTATTGCGACCGAAAGAAGCGCATATTTCACAAATGTTCGGAGCCAAAACAGCTCCGCAACTCCCTTCGGTTCTTGTACCGGGTCACGAGTATCCACTCTACAGTTTTACGTTCATGAAAAACGGAACGGCCCATCGTCAGAACGTCTCCTTGACGTATCATGAACCCAAGTTGTTGTATGGAAAAGAATTGGGTGAACAAATTCACGACAAATTAAGTAGTCAACGTCATGTCATTTTTCATGACTTGGCACTCCTTGGAACGGAATCAAAAGATGCCTCCTTCCTACAACATGTCGGTCAAGATGAAATGGAATTTATTTTTGGCGCCATCAAACGAGCCAACGCGACCGCCTATGCAGGTAAGACCGCTTCCACACCTTATGTGACCCTATTTCAAGGGATATGCGCCCAAACGTTTGATGTTAGCTATGATGGTGCAGATGTGTACGTGACCAATTCAGAGACAGGCGCCCATTTTAAGCTACTACGTGAGGATGCCATCAAGTGGTATAACCTGTTTGAACAAAACACTTAATCTGACAGATGCGAATGCGTCTGTCTTTTTGCATATTCATGAAGCAAATATAGTACGATGAGACACATTTTTTGGGAAGATAGGAAGGGAAAGGAGTGAATTTTTGTGACAAATCCATTTATACGTGACGTGAACCATCATTGGCGCGTTTCCTATCGACAAAACGGGTATCCCCATGTGCAACAGGGCTGGGTGTTACCTCCAGAACAAAAAGAGGAGTTCGATCCATTTATTTTGATGGCAGAAGACTGGTTCAAGCGTGGGACGTTTTCGGACCATCCCCATCGTGGGTTTCAAACAATCACGTATGTCATCGATGGTCGTCTAGAACATATTGATAATCATGGGGGACATTCGATTTTGGACGCCGGTGATGTTCAGTATATGAACGCCGGATGGGCCGCTAGACACGCCGAAGAAGCGGTTGACGATGATTTGATCCATACGCTGCAGCTCTGGTTGAATTTGCCGAAGTCGTTAAAAACAACAACCACTTCCTATCAGAACGTATACGTCGAGGACGCACCCCTCGTTCCTTTCGACGGCGGGCAGCTTCGTGTCTATTCCGGCGAAATTGTGGGTGTAAAAGGGCCGATGGAAAGTCTCGTCCCCATCACGATGACAGAAATAACGCTGAAAGAAGGTGGCGAATACGAACACATCTTGCCTGCGAATCATAACAGCTTTTTGTACGTACTCGCTGGTTCAATTGAAGTTGGGTCTTCCAAAATTCCGCTCAGTAAAACTGATGTGGCGACACTGACGTTCGATGAAACATCTGAAGCGATGAGCACACTTCAACTGAAGGCCACGACGCGTACACGGATGCTCATCTATTCCGGAAAACCGATTCGCGAAGACTATATTGCGCATGGTCCATTCGTGATGAACACGGAAGAAGAAATCCGCCAAGCTTTCCGCGATTATCATAGCGGCAGGTTCGGTCCCCCAGCCGTCAAATAAACAAAGGGAGTCTCTCGACTTGAGAGCTCCCTTTTCTGATTATGATCGATCCGGTTGTAACACCGTCTGTTGTGTCGGAACATGACCAATCGGTACGGTCCGTTCGACGAGAACGTAACGCTTGCCCTCCACTTCAAACTTGCGGTCGCCAAGATAGTGAGCGCTTTTTCCATCTTCGTATAGTTTTGACAAGATAGCAGGTACGTACTCTTCTAGTTTTGTATAGTGCTCATCGAGGGTCATGACGATATTGCCCCCTTTATATCCGAGCCAGTAACTATAAAAGAACCAACCTAACGACAGAACTCCGAGAATACCAATTCCAATTGTAAGTAACTCCTCCATGATCTCATTCCTCCAATTTTTTCATGACAATCTGACGTTTTGGGGTGAACCCGATTTCGCTATAAAACGAGGCGGCATCCGTATTGCTCATCCAGTAATCTAGTTCAATCGATCTGAATTGGTGGTCAAGTGCCCATTGCTCCATCCATTCCATCACACGCCGACCGTAACCGTTCCGTTGATACATGGGGTCGATACTGATGTGATGAACATACACCACGCGAACAGCTTGGCGAAATGCGTTTGCTTCACCCACTTTCTCCTCGAACCATATGTAGCCGACAGGGGTCGCCTCTACTTCCATCACCATGAAATGATGACCCGGTTTCCCCACCAGCGTCAGAAAGGATTCATATATCTTCTCTTCCTCATATTCCGCAAAGTAATCTGAATTCATGCGAACATGATGTTCATGAATGGAACGATTCAATCGTGCGATGAGTCGGGCATCTGTTGTTGAGACGAACACACTGTCCATCAACCGTTAAATCCTGTGTGATTCCGATCTTCTATCACCCCATGTGGTTTTTCAGTCCCATGCAACAGATGCTCTTTCGAAGTCGAAGTCCCTTTCCCCTCTAAGCGACGTTGAAGTGGACGAGCCAGAAAGTGGCCAATCAAGAGCGAACTAGGTAAGACGAGAAAAAATGTACCGAGCAATGTCAACATGTACCCTTTGTCCGAGTCACCGGCAATCGCGCGAAGGACAAAGAACAGACCGACGAAGACAAGTGCGGCCAAAGAGTATTCCACACATTTCCCGAGAAATCTTTTCATATGACATCTCCCCCTTTAAGGTTTGATGTATTATACGACCATTTCCATAAAAAGGTTTCACGCGTCTTGATTTTCTTTATACCACTTCGTCGCCAACCGTTCCGTCTCGATGATCCAGTCATGCTTTCCTTGAATGTATCCTTCCATATCTTCTGGATGCTGTGCCGCAAGTTGAAGCTTCAGCTCACCATACGCATCGCGAACGTCAGGATAAGCTCGCAAGTAATCCCGGAAGGCAAGGTGTCTTATGACATCCGGATTCCCTTCTTCAAACACATGCACGTGAACCGTCCGTTCTTCTTCTCCTTTACGGAAATAGCGACGCTTCGGAATCCCATATTCACCAAGTCCACGGTACCCGAGTGCCTCCATCCGCTCCGTGTAGTCATCGACTCGTTCGATGTCCCGTACGACCGGCATCATGTCGATGATTGGTTTTGCCGCCAATCCTTCGACCGATGTACTTCCAATGTGATGGATCGCGACAAGCTCCTCTTCGAATAACCGACTCAATTTACCAGCCTCTTCTTCAAACTTTTGATTCCATTCTGGATTGTATTTCACTACTTCGACTTTTCTCATGATTCGTTCCTCCTTTTTTAAAAGAACTCTTTATTCTCATCATACCCTTTCTAAACATCGTTCGACATGAGGGATTCCACTTCAAATGGTTTGTACACAAATAAAATGGGAAACCTTATATTAATGACTTGAGAACTGGAGAGTGAATGGATATGTTGACTGAAGAACAAATCGAAACGTTTAAAAAACGATTATTGAAAGAAAAAGCAAAAACCGAAGGATACATGGATGATCGGGAAGAGACATATGATGAAGGAGAGCTCTCTCATTACGACAACCACCCTGCCGACTCGGGCGAAGAGCTCTTTTTACGAGAACGAGACCAAGCCCTTAATGAACTCGATGAAGAGTTCTTGAGTGACGTCGATAAGGCACTATTAGCCATTCAGAATGGGACGTATGGACAATGTGAGGTGTGTGGGAAAGACATTGAACTAGACCGTCTGGAAGTCATTCCAGAAGCCACCCTTTGCATCGAACACGCCCGGGCACAAGAAGAGGAAGAGCACGCGCATGAAGTCGATCGACCGGTCGAAGAAGACGTGTTGAACCCTAATGAGACAGCTCGACGCAAAGAGTTAGACGGAACGGATCAACCTGGTCAAAAAACGGACGCCTTCTCCCAAGTAGAAGACTACGGAAGCTCAGATACGATTGCCGACAGCGAGGGCAACCATGATCCTACGCGCGAACAGTAAAAAATGCCCTGACCTCATTCGAGAGGCTCAGGGCATCTGTCTGCTTAAAACGTGGCTTTTACCGGAGAAGCACCACCGAGGCGCTCTGCCAGTTTCATCGGGTCGACGGAATTCCCAGCTGAACTAGCCGAGAAATTGTAGTCCCCTTTATGAATCTCAAAGTGTAAGTGCGGACCTGACGAGTTGCCCGTGTTTCCGATTTGACCAATCGGTTCACCTTGGCGTACCGACTGACCTGTCTTGACATCCACTTTGTGCAAGTGTGCATACACGGTCGTCCATTTTTGACCGTCTACGTTGTGTTCGATTTGTATGTGGTTCCCATAAGGTCCACTCGAGCTGACTTTTGTCACCTTTCCAGCTTCCGCGGCGTATACAGGTGTGCCTGTTTTGGCAGCAATATCGAGACCGTTATGGAATGTGTATCCGAACTGTCCACTCGCCGAACCGAAACCTTGAGAGAGGCGACCTTCCGCCGGCATTAAGAACCGATCGGGTGCCATCGCTTCATACTGTTTCTTCAAATCACTCAACTGATTCGTTTGTTTCTTATATTGTTTCGACTTTTCGTCATACGACGCTTTCACGTCTTGACGTGTCGCTTCAATTTGCTCTTGTTCTTCTTTCAGTTGCTCCAATGCTTCATTTACTTGGTTTTTCTTTTCAACAAGCTCTTGATGTGCTTCTTCCGCTTCAGCGACTTCCGCTTTCGCACTCGGCAACACCGAAGAAACGACTTTTGCGAAGAGCGACTGTTCTGCAGGAACGAGTGACTCCTCCACTTCTTCTAATTCTTTAGAAGTTCCTTCAATTTTATCTCGCAACGCCTCCGCCTTATGATCGACTTGCTTCAACTTCGTTTGAATGGCGTGAATGGATTGTTTCGTATCTTTAACCTGCTGCTTCGTTTGTTGCAATGACTTTTCCGTTTGAACGAGGTCTTGCGGGGACATGTTGTCGGCAGATGCGGTTTGTCCTTGGAATAAGAGAACACCAACACCCGCTGTCATGATGAGTTGTTTCCACATATATATAATAAACCCTCCAAATTAATACATTCATGAGCTTCAAAAAAGCTACATGTGCGAATATACCACTGGGGGTTAAAAATTTCAATATATGAAGTTTTTCATTTTCATGTCATACATGACAGCATGATGTGATATTTTCAAGTGTCACTTCACAAGGATTTCACTAGCGTTTTTTTGTATAGTATCCCACCCAGACGATACCACCGATGGAAAGGAGTGTTACACTCACACTAACTACTAGTATACCTCGCGACAGGTCGGGTGAAAGATTTGTTGTCAGCGCAATCAGGGTCGCGGTATTTCCACTAATCAGCGCAATGATACAGATGACCAACAACCGCTTCATCAAGCGTCCTTCACCATTTCAAATTGGGCAATCTCGTCTTGGACAAATCCCAATCGTCGTGCCGCTTCGACCCATTCAGGACGGTCTGATGTCAACGTGACATGAAGTGGCGATCGGCTCGCGGCCGCCCGCAATAGCCATTCCGCTTCTTCTGCTTGTCCAAAAACATCGAGCAAGACGTGATCGCGGTATAACAAAAATCCTATTCGATTCCCTTCTACGACTTTCACTAACTCAGCAGCTTGTTGGGTCACGCGCACATCGCGTTGCCAAATCGGAACGTGACTCGCCGCCGGATACAACTCATCAAATAACGTTTGAATCGGTTCATACGTCATGTCTGCGTTCGTTTCTAATGACACCGCTTGGAAGTAGAGGATTTCTCGAGTCGTTTCGTAACCTAGTCGTTCATAGAGAGACACTGCCGCATCATTGCCTTGAATGACTTCGAGTAAACGAGTGCCTACTGCCGCCTCTTCAAATCGTCTCATCAATTCGGTCGCGACTCCTGCTTTTCGGACATGTGGGGCGACAGCAAGTCCACCACAACGTGTCTGCCATCCTGAATCAAGATGTGCAATCCCGGTTAACACGACACCGACAGGTTCTTCACCATCATAGGCTACAATGGAACGGGACGGCTGATTTTGATCACGAACAAGAAAAACATCTTCGAACGTCTGCTCATCAAATTGAAACGGAATAATATAATCAGAAAAACCGCTCATAAACGCGCGGTATAAATCTTGTAATGGTGGATTTTGACGGTATGTAAACTGTGTCGACATATAATTCCCCTTTCTGAATGAAAATCAATAAAGCCCGAAGGAGACCCCTTATGAAAATTACGCTCGAATATCGAAATGATACGCATCAATCGATTCTCAATACGTTCGCACTACCGACGGACCAAGAAAAGTATACGACCCTGCCCAAAGACATGGATGACCCATTGCCCGATCGCATTTATCCGATTGTCATCGTCGCGTCAAAACCAGTTGGGATGTTCTTACTGCATGACAACGAACGCGTTGCTTCCTATACAACCGAGTCGAATGCCTTGCTCTTCTCCGCCTTTGCCATTAACCATGAGGACCAGGGGAAAGGCTACGCTAAAGCTGCACTCCAAGCACTTCCGCAGTTCGTAAAGCAACACTTCCCTCACATTCGTGAAATCGTCCTGTCGGTCAATCTTAAAAACGAAGCCGCTTTCTCCCTTTATACGAACGTTGGGTGGAGCGATACCGGACGTCGAATCGGTGGACCGATTGGCGAACAACGTATTCTTTCCTTAACGATTTGAGGCATCCATTCGTGTCAAACTCTCAAATATGTTTTGCCAGTAAGTCTGACGATGCGGAACTAAATCGGCTTGCGTGATTTGAACAAGATGATTCGTCATAAGAGAGCATCCTTCAATCGTACACATGCATCCTTCTGTCAGCGACCTCAGTTCATTTCTTTGAACAGCTACGACATCCATCACTTCCTGGTCGTCAAAATGAATCGGCTCACCTTGATAGAGATAGCAATACGTATGTGCAAACTCGCGATCAAGAAACTCGTCCAGTTCAATCACGTCTTCAAAGATTCCCATAAAGGTGAGCTGTTCGAACGTCAATGACAGTCCGAGCTCTTCTTCAATTTCACGAACGCCATTCGCTATTGTCTCATCTGTTGCAAGGTGTCCCGCTGCCGTAATATCATATTTCCCGGGAAAATCCTGTTTCTCCATGCTCCTCCGCTGAAGATAGATGAGGTCTTCTTTCCAGAACCAGCAGTGGAACGTCTCATGCCAATCCCCGTCAACATGAACTTGATTTCGCTCCTTCTCCCCTATTTTCCGGTGATTCTCGTCAAAAATAGTGAGGTGCTCCTTCATTCCGACACCCCATCTTCTAAAAATCGGATAACCCCATTCGTCGTATCTAACTCAACTTGAATGCCAATCGGGAAAACGTGTGATGGAAACGTGTGACCGATATCGACATTCGTCAAAATCGGAAAATCTTTTTCTCCGATGATTTCAAGCAACAAGTCGTTGAATGAGAAGGGAGCTGATTGATTTTGAAAATGCTCGTGCTTCCCGATAATCAGACCCGAAATCTCATCAAACACACCCGCCAGCTTCAGCATACTAAGCGAACGTTCTTCTTCAGCCATCGTCTTAAACGAGTCTTCTAGGAATAGAATCGCGCCTTTCAAATCGGGATAATAATCCGACTTGAAGAACCCAGACATCGTGTTCAGATTCCCGCCAATCAACGTTCCTTGTGCCTTTCCATCCTTCAGAGAAATCCATCCTTCATTCGGTTGGAACGTCTTGACACGTTGTTGTGTCGACCAATCGAGCATCTCTTCCGTCCATTCATCAGGGATATGTAACTGAAACGGAGCCGTTCGTTCTAAACAGAGAATGTCTTTGACATATTGCTCCCCCGTCTCGAACATCCCTCCGTATTCACCAAATGAGGGGACGATTGCCGGACCGTAAAATGTGACGACGTCCGTTTTGGCATAACAGGCCATCAAGATTGCCGTGACATCACTATATCCCATGATGATTTTAGGATGACGTCGGAGTTGTTCATAATCGATATATGGTAACACCGAGTTCGAATTTGTTCCACCGATTGTACTGATGATGGCTTTCACTTCAGGATCATGTAAAAATGCGTTTAGTTCGTCAGCACGATCCCGAATGGACGAGGACCGATATCCTTCTGTTTTATATGTACACGTGCCCTCTTTCACCTTGAATCCCATCCGCTTGAGCTGTTCAACCCCACGTTGGTAACGCCCCTCAAACTGAACAGGTGCCGGAAAAGAAGGCGTAATGATCCCTATCGTATCCCCCATTTGCAACTTTGGCGGTTTAATCATGATCCCCACTCCACTCCCTCGTAACATCGTTATGACCGCATTATACCGTAGGAGCGGTAAATCATGCTTCAAAATAAATCAGGGTCTTCCGATAACGTTCTCACTTTCCGTACTTTCGCCGGACGTCCTGTCCATCCGAGTGCCACAAAGAAAAATGCACCTGCGAGTACGCCGAATAAAGCAGTCAGCCCTACTTGAATCCCGACAAATCCATACTGTTCTCCTAGTTTCACGAGGAAGAGCGGTGCGAACAGGCAAGTCATACTGAGTGAAAAAAGACCTCCCCATACCCGTCGCTTTGCATTACCAATGGTGAACCAACCGAACGCGATCCATACACAAGCAACCAATCCTAGCGCACCAACCATCATCCACATGCCCACACCTCACCTTTTCGTTTTCCTTTCTATTCCCCATTTTTCTTGTGATTCCTACTATTTTTTCAAGTAATGAGAGAATTTCCGGGTAAAGGTAAATTAGACAAGATGCGAAACGGGACAACAAAGGAGTGAGGTGTGCATGCGTTCACGATTAACCTTTGCCTTAATCTTTCTCGGTTTTTTTTTAGTCGCCGTTTATTGGATGAGCACGTGGAATGACAACTTAGTCGAGGGACAGATTGAACGAGTCGATATCCCCCAGATATTGATTGAATCTACCGAATCCTCGGAAGAAGTCACATTGCGCGTCGTCTTGATCAATGATCAAACCGAAGTCACCGGCATCGTCAATAGCGTACAAGGACTACAGAGCGGCCAACTGGTGACAATCGAGGTCATCCCGACGGATTCGAACTTGAACATCGCACGCACAATCGAAGTCACCGCTCCATGATTTTTTTGAAATGAAGCGTAACTTTTCCAGAACTGTGGAATATGAGAACAGAATCATAAAAAGGAGTGATCGGATTGATTTCAAATAAATTACTATCTGGAAAAGTAGCGTTTGTGACCGGGGCAGCCTCCGGAATCGGACGTGCCGCGGTCATCCGCTTCATTCAAGCCGGAGCAAAAGTCGCCATTGTCGATTTGAATGAAGAAGATGCGATGCGTCTCGCAAGCCTTGTCGGGGAAGAACGCGCTATCGGCATCAGTGCAGATGTGTCGGATGAATCCGCAATGAAAGAGGCCTACGAACGGACAATGGAACGATTTGGTCAACTCGATATCGTCTTCGCGAATGCCGGTCGAAACGGGACCATCACACCAATTGAACATTTATCATTGGATGATTGGAATGGCGTGGTGGAGACAAACCTCACAGGAACCTTTTTGACCGTCAAACATGCTATTCCTCATTTGAAAGAGAATGGTGGGAGTATCATTATCACTTCATCGATTAACGGGAACCGTTATTTTAAAAATTTCGGATTCAGTGGCTACGCGACGACGAAAGCAGGTCAAACCGGCTTTGCAAAAATGGCTGCTGCGGAACTCGCTCAATTCGGGATTCGTGTCAATTCCATCTGTCCCGGGGCCATCGATACGAATATTGACGATTCGACCAATCGAGACGATGCGTTGCTCGAAGAAGTCGTTATTCCAATCGAATATCCACTTGGGAATCAACCGCTTGCCGGAAAATCGGGCTCCGCGAAACAAGTCGCCGATGTCGTCTTATTTTTCGCGAGCAACATGTCGAGCCACGTGACCGGCTCTGAAGTATACGTCGATGGGGCTGAATCGCTCTTGTAATCGAAAAGCAGGTCACCTCACCCGAGGCGACCTGCTTATTTAAGGATTGGACTTTTCATGACCGCTTTTTGATAGAACGGCTGAAATCCAAGCCGTTCCATATTGCGACCAGACGCCGAATCGACTTTCGTCGTAACCGTCAACAGATTGCATCCAAGTGCTTTCGCTTCGGCAATTCGTTCCAAAATAAGTTGTGTCTGGTACCCTTTTTGCCGATACGTCGGAACGGTGCTCGTCAGAAACAACTCTCCAATCCCGTCTTGCGTGGCTAAAATCCCACCCGCTACGACAGCATCCTCTTCTCGCACGAGATAAGCATGATTACTCGGTAGTGCGTAAAAGCCTTTGGCTGTATCGACCGTCTCTTGAAGGATTGTGCCCGACTCGGCGAATCCAGCCGCAACGGCGTATGCCCACTCATGGAGTGTCTCATCCTTCACTTTTTCGACCTGAGTCGGTACAGATGTGGAGGCATGCTGTGTCAAATCCAACGTCCATACGTCCAAAAAATGATCGAGCGTGTAGTTACGTTCTTGCAATAAGCGGAGCAAGGAGTCTTCCGCTAATGGACAAACCTCAATATGTAGACGCGAGACATTTTTCCCGCGTACCCATTTTTCCATTTGATGCAGGTCGTAAAAGCTTGTCGGCCGATTCAATCCAAATCCGACCGCAAAACTCATATTTCCCATTTTGAACACATGCCCTTTTCCTTCTACGTGTAGTTCCGCACCTTCATAGGGAGGGGTTTGTTTACGATGTCGAATGTAAGCAGACGTCCCCTCTGCTTTGATGCGTTCGATACGCCTTGCCAATTCTAAACGTTTCACGCTCTTCCCTCCCTTGTATATTCCATGTTGAGTGTAGCATATGTTCACGGTCGGATGAGATGACCGTATTGAATCAGCCGTTCCCGGACAGAAGGAACAAGTTCTACACACTCAAGGACCGTCTCCCATTCTTGTAACGTCACATCGACGACTTCATCTGCTTGCAGTGACAGTTGTTCGAAGTCGATTGGTTTCTCGCACACGAGACAATACATATCCAAGAAATATGTGCCCCGCTTAATCGTTGTCACGAACCGGAGTTGCTCAGGCAATACATATAGTCCCAACTCTTCTTTTAGCTCACGGACCGCACCTTGTCGACTCGTTTCTCCAGCCAAAATCGAGCCGCCCGTTCCTTCCCAAAGAAGCGGATACGTCTTATCCGGATGACGCTTCGACAGCAATAATCTCCCATCCGGATTGAACGTGAACACTTCGATGACCGTGTGAAACGTATGCGGCTCTAATTCATCCCCACGAAAGTGCGTTCGACCGAGCGGTTGCCGGTTTTCGTCGAGTAAATCCCATACTTCTCGATTCATGGACGAATCTCATCAATCACGAACGAAGAGGAACCTTGAATCTCTTCGATAAAGTGAGATCCGAATAGCATGGCTGGTGTAAAGCTTCCGGCAAGCATCCCACCCGAACCGAGCAACCGCTTGACGACGGCGAGCGCCCCGTAAACAGTGAAGGCATACGTACTTGCCGTTTGAATACGGACGACTACTTTTCGTCCTTCCTCATTCGTTGCTTCGCCCCATACGTACGTCGATGATTTTTCACGTACAGCCTCGTCTGGTCCCGATACGTTTTCGTCGACATAACGGAGCAATCGTTCCTGCACGGCCTCTTTTCCGAGAATCGGGCTGAACCATGACAAAGCGCGAGCAGCATAGGCGGCCGCTGTCGGTACAGGAACCCAAGTCGTAATATTCGGAATGTCCGTTGTGTAGTAGGCGGTCGAAACGTCTCCCCACGGAATCGCAATGGCGGTACGGCTTCCGCGACCAAAATCAATCGTTCTCCGCTTTGCCCCAATTGGAAATGATGATAATTTGCCGTTCACACGTTCCACACTACTCGACCCTAGTCCACGAACGGCCGTCTTCATGGTTCCTGGTGAGATGCCGGCTGCCGCCGAAAAGCCAAGAGCGAGTGTTGTCGCATCCGGTATCAACTCTTTTAATTTCCGCGCGACACAGTCGGTCGGAATGACATCAAATCCGACACCCGAGCATAAAATCACACCACGTTCTTTGGCTTGAGCCGCTCGCTGTTTAGAATGGACATATTCGAACACGTCGATTTCCCCGGTAATATCTAAGTAATGCGTACCTGTCTCTAGACATGCCTCGATCATCACTTGGCTCGTATCCGTGAAAGGACCTGCACAATGAAGGACTAAATCTACATCGTGAAGCGCCTCGATTGCGGCTTCACGACTCAATGCGAAAATCGATGTTTCGCAACCCAGTTCATCTCCTAGGCGATGAATCGCTCTTGCGTTTCGTCCGGCAAGAACCGGACGCATTCCGTCACGAGCTGCTTGTCGTGCAATCAGCTCACCCGTATAGCCATTCGCCCCATAAATCATCCATCTCATTTTTACCCCTCCTTATGTTAATGTATCCTTGTTCGTTTCCCTAAAAGAAGTTGAATCCAACGAAAAGATCTTGGATGACATCGATGATATACACACTTCCCGTTACAATAAGCAAATATCCGATTGGGATGAGCAGACTTTTCACTGTTTGTAGTTTTGTTATGTCTCCCCGATGCTGTAGTAGACGATCCACCAAGTAAAACAAGGTCGCTGCGAGAAGACTGAGCCATGACAAGACGAGCCCGAATAGTATATGTAAAACAAGCGAAGTGAACCACCTGAATCGTTTCGAACTGAGTCGATTCGCCAACCAGTCACTGCACCATGAGGTCACGACACCGTAGGTCAACATAATCGGAAAACTGACCGCTACATAGGCAACCGTCATCAAAAGGAAGCCATTCAGTACGCCACTCATTCCTCCATTTTCTCGTACACCCATCATAGTGACCCCACACGCTAACAGAATCGCATAGACGGGCGAAGCGATGGATGCTGTGACGATTTTACGATTCCACATCTGCACTCCCCCTAATCCCTTCCAACTTTACACGACCTGTTCTGAAAACGCACAAAAACCAGCCTAAATTCAGGCTGGCTTCGCGATTTGTTAATTGTTTGCAACTTCTCCGGCTTTCGTACGGACCGATTGCATCGCTTCCGTCCATGGAAGGAGTTGGTCGAGCATATCGTTTACCGATTGTGCTTGAACGTCTTTCGGAGCGAAATGCGTACCGTTCTCGAAGTCCGTGAAGAGTGAGAGTGCAGGATGGACACGTACGTGAGCGATTGACAATTCACTCAAAATGCCCCGTAAATGTTCTGTTGCCCGTGCTCCACCAACAGAACCGTAAGAGACGATTCCGGCTGCTTTGTTGTTCCATTCGACGCGTAAGTAGTCGAGTGCGTTTTTAAGAGATGCTGAGATGGAATGGTTATACTCTTGGACGATGAAGATGAATCCGTCCATTTGCGCAATTTTCTCCGACCAGGCCGCTGCGCCAGATGCGTCCTGACCCGCTTCGCCGAGAAGTGGCAAGTTGTAGTCTGCGATGTCGATGACTTCATAGTTGGCATCGCCACGTTTGTCGGCGAGTTCTTTCACCCATTCCCCGACTTGTGGACTGACGCGACCTTCACGAGTTGATCCGAGTACGATTCCGATGTTTAACATAGTAGTTCCTCCTTGGTTATGTTGTGATGCATCTGATTTTCCAAACAAGCGATTTAAGAAACTCATTTCATGCCCTCATATTCTTTCTCAAATGTTTTCGTGCTTCTGACCGTATCGATTGGTCGTACCATCGCCTCGATTTGCGAACGTTTCGCTTCGAGGAACGGCGGGAGTGACAACTTCTCACCGACCGTCTCGTACGGCTCGTCTCCCATGAATCCAGGTCCATCTGTCGCCCATTCGAACAAAATTTGCGGCGCGACACGTGCATAGGATGATTCAAAGAAGAAGCGATCGACGTAGCCAGAAGTCGGCAAACCGAACTGTTGGAGACGTGCTGTCCATTCATCGAGGACGCTACGGTCTTCGACACGGAATGCGACATGGTGCACGGTACCGAACCCTTGACGCGCTTGTGGAGATGTCTCGTCGTGAATGACGATCACTTGCGCTCCGTTTCCACCTTCACCTCCTTCAAAGAGATACACATCACCTTCTCGCCCGATCTCTTTAAACAGCATCACTTGCTCCATCACTTGTTTGAAATATGTGATATCTGCGATGCGAATAAAGATTGGACCGAGTCCCGTAATCGCGTATTCAAGCGGGATTGGACCGTTCTTCCACGGCTCGCCCGACGCGATGCCTTCGTTGAACTCATCCGAGATGAGTTGATACGCCTGCTCATCAAAGTCGATGAACGAGAGCGTCTTCTTCCCGAACTGTTCTTGAATCCCTTCGTGCTCGACACCGAGACGGTCGAATCGACGGACCCAATACGTCAACGCTTCATCTGTCGGTACGCGGAACGACGTCTTCGCGATTTCATTTGTTCCGTGCTTACCTTTCGGGATACCTGGGAAGTCGAAGAAGGTCATGTCTGTCCCTGCGTTTCCTTTATCGTCCGCAAAGAATAAGTGATACGTTTGAATGTCGTCCTGGTTGACCGTTTTTTTCACCAAACGCATGCCTAACACGTGAGTGAAGAAATCGTAGTTTTTTTCGGCACTACTCGTGATTGCTGTGACGTGGTGAATTCCTTTAACATGATTCATCATTCTCTCTCCTTTTATATCTTGATTTCAAGATACATGATTAAAATTTTTTGCGGCTTCTGCCCGCTTTCCTATTTGTTTCAACTGTTCAATCGTTTCGTTTAATTGCATCCCTTCAAACACAGCGTTCATATGCTCCGTATGCTTAGGGAAAATATCTTGCATCAAACGCTCTCCGTCATCTGTCAGCGCAGCGTATGTGATGCGACGATCGCTCGGACAAGCCTTACGAATGAGATATCCTTTTTCTTCTAACCGGTCCACGACGTACGTCATGCTTCCGCTCGAGAGGAGAATTTTCTTCCCGATGACTTGAATCGGTTGATCCCCTTTATGATATAAAAACTCGAGTACGGCGAACTCGGTCGCGTTTAACCCGTAAGACGCCACTTCCTGCTTCACCAGGTCTTGTAACGACTGAGAGGCACGTAACAGCACAGTAATTGTTTTTAGTGCATCAGATGGTTCCATCTGTCTCCCTCCTTTGTCCAAGAGAGCCATTAACTTAAATTCAAATATCTTTAATTCGAGATAAATATATCATGCGACAATTCTTCCGTCAATCGATTTGATTCAAAAAAATGAGACGGGTTGTTCCCATCTCATTCTCCTCGCCGAATCACAGCCATTTCGCGACCGAATCGATGGCCTTCATCAACAAATCCTAGGCTTCCATATAAGTGATGCGCTGCCTCGTTCTCGGGGTGATAGCCAACGACAATCGGTTTCCCCTCGCCGATTTCTTCAAGCATCAGCTCTGCCGCCTGTCGACCAATCCCTTTGCCTTGATGAGCATGGTCGATCATGATTCGGTAAATCCACCATGCATCCAACTCTTCAAGCTCTGTATTGTACATGAGGAAACCGACCATCGTCTCGTCCTCATAAATTGCGCGCGGGCGTAGCGTCGGTTCGTACATCGCTTGAAGTAACGAAATCGCATTCGGCTCCATATACGACTGTTGTTGGTCACTTAATGCCAATTGACAGCATGTATACCAATTTTGTGCATCGATCGGACGTAGTGAAATCATGTCTTTCTCCTTTAGTCATATGTCTCATTTAAGTTTCTTGCATAAAATGCAATGGCACGCCGGTACCGCGCGATGCTCTCGTCCGCTTTCGGACTTGCAAGCAGTTCAAGTAACGTTCCCGTCGCTTCTTCATGGCGACCGACGTTGTAATGGGTCATCGCTTGAAATACCTTGAGCGCCCCGTGATTCGGGAATTGCTCAATCGCCTCTTTAAATAACTGTTCCGCCTCTGCGTATCGTCCGAGTGCCCGATACGTACTGCCGAGTCCGAGATATGATTCCGCCAACTCTTCCCCCGTCAACCCGAGTCGGATGGCCCGTTCATAATGCGGGACCGCTTGACGTTCTTCACCGAGCGAGTCATAGCACCACGCACAGTACGCATGTAGCCTCGGATTCTTTTCATCTTTCCGCAAGAGCGACAAGAACAGTTGCTTCGCCTGCTCGAGTTGTCCCTCCTCACGGAGACGAACGGCTCGATCAAACTCATTCTCTTCTGTCACGTCGGTCCCCTCCTGTGCGAATTCTTGATCTAACCATGCTTGTAACGTTTCATAATACTTACCGATATGTACTCCATCGACGAGTGCATGATGGGCTTGGACGGATAACGGCATAACCAGACGCTCGCCTTGACGTTCGAACTTGCCCCAGGCGATGCGCGGCACGCTGTCATGTTGTTGCTGATGCGTCGGGTGCATGATACTCGTGAACGTGACCCACGGAACACTCGTGATATACAGTAAGTCGTCGGGCTCGTCATCCCCGACCACGACTTTATCGGCAGCTCGCTCCATCCGCGTCGTCACTTCCTGTAAGAATGTCGGTAAATCTTCATAGAACGTAGCCGCACAAAAGTTGAAGACATCCTCGTCTAACATGACCGTGAACGAAGGGTGGACCACCTCGTGTTCGACGACCTCTTCACCACGGATACGATAGCGCAATTCCGGAGTCGCGTTCGCCGCTCTCACCGCACCGTATAAAAAGAGTTTGAAGAACGATTGATTGCTCTCCTTTGCATATGTATATAGGTTCGTGACATCTACGTTTGCCGTCACGTTGAAATGTGGCGCATCAAACGCTTTGAAAAACTCGAAGTGCTTACGTCGTGCCCACGTCTCAATTTCAATTTTTTTCATAAAAACTCCCCCTCCTACGCTCTTACTGTAGCAGAGAGAGTGAATTCGCTCATAGCTTTTGTTTTAACTGTTCGTAATGTCCTTTTGCCAAATCAAAGTAGATGAAGTCTCCACGTTCGATTCGTTCGAGTGTCGCTTTGAATTCACGCCATCCACGTTCGACCTGTTCAGGTGTCAGCTCGCCGCTCTTGGTCGCCTCTTCAAACTCATCCTCATCCTTTTTGACAATATCTCCGTTCGGAAACACAAGAATATCGAGCAATAAGTCATCCATATAAGGGATACCCTCTTCTTCGCCGATTCGGTCAACGAGGTCGATATACCACTGCACGATTTCGCCTTCCGGATTGATCATCGCTGTCACACCGAACGGTTCATTGTCCGGGAAATATTGGAGCCAAGCAAACCCGGCATCCGCCACGATGAATTCTTCCCCTTTATGCTTTTTATATAATGGTGCCCGAACCTCATCGATTTGGAATAAGGCGACGACGCCTGAAAATTGTTCCGTCTGAACACGAATTTGCGCGTAGCGGTTCTTTAAAATCCGTTCCCAGTCTCGTCGATTCGCATACTTTCGTTTTGCCATATGGATCTCCCCTTTGGTCATCTCTGTATGATACAGTTCGCCAGAAGAAAGAAAGTTCCTTGTTAGTCATACAGGTTATGCTGATTGAACCAGACGAGATGACTTTGCTTCAAGCGTTTCCGCTCGACCATACGGACGAACGCGTCTGTCGAGATGAAACGGTTCCCGGGATGGAGGTCGGCCAGCATCAAGAGGATGAGGCGTGAACCTCGCTCTCCCTCTTGAAGAGAGATATGTTCCATCTTCCCTTCTCCGTTGAAGCGGTTGATGAACAGCTCGACTTTACACTCTTCTTTTAAGAGTCGGATCGTCACATATGCGACTTGGCTGATGATCGACTCGAAGTCGTGATGTAACGTGTAGCCGGACGGCCCACTCAAATCTACTGCGAACGTGAACGTATCGAGCGATGTCTTTTGAAAGACTTTCGACTGGACTCGTCCAAGTTTTGCCGTCGCGACCCAGTCAATCTCTTTTACCGGTTCCCCTTCATAAGGCTTTGACCCCAGAACCTGCAGTGGATTCCGAAGTGGTGATGCGGTCAAAGGCCGGTCACCAAGCGCTAAACGTTTCGTGCCGACCGGTGGGTGTAACGTAAGGGACGGTAATACCGTCCACCGCTTCTCGATGGGGCACTCGAGTAAGTACGTCCCGAGATGAAATGGGAGCGTCACAGCAAGTATGCATTCTTCGATGTAGGCAGGACCTCGGAATTCGGCTTGAATGTGAAGCATCTGACGAGCCTGATCTGTCCGTAATGTCAAATCCAAACTATTCGGGGACCGGTCGTGGGCTGGAAAACTGAGCGCTGTATTGGATTTCAGCCGAACACGAACCGGAAGCCCGAGTCGTTCGACGACTTCACTTCCATCTAAAATCAGTTGTACCTCCGTCTCATCCCCGACAAAGAGAAGGGATTCATGGCTATGTATGTGAAGCCGAAGAGCTTGTTCCAACTGTTTCCGTGTCCGTTCAAAGAACCAAACGATGCCCGCAAGTAAACAAAGCGCATATCCGACAATCTCCATGTACGGGACGAATACGAGAATCACCCCAGCGAATCCATAAACCGGAATCCATTGTTTCTGTAGGGCGTTATGTGTCGAGAAGGTCATCTTCAGCCCTCTACCGGCACAGAGACGGTGTCTAAGATGTAACGGATAATGTCCTGTTTCGTCGATTTGATGCCTCCTTCAAGCGTCAACGTCAAACGATGGGACAAGACATAAGGTGCCACGGCTTTCACATCTTCCGGAATGACGTACAATCGATCGTTCAGATAGGCATAACTTTGAGACGCTCGCATGAGCGCGATGGCTCCACGTGGACTGACACCGACCTCGACGGATGCATGTTCCCGGGTCGCGTGAACGAGCCCGAGTAAGTAATCGAGGACATCATCTTGAATCGATACTTGCTTCACTTCCTCCTGAGCACGGCGTAACTCGTCTAACGTCGCAACCGCCTCTACGGTTTTCCTCGTTTGGCGCATCACTTGTAAGAGGAGTTCTCTCTCTTCCGCAACATCAGGATAACCGACTGGAATCGAAATCAAGAAGCGATCGAGTTGGGCATCCGGTAAGGAGAACGTCCCCGCTGATTCAATCGGGTTTTGCGTCGCGATGACGAAAAATGGTTTCGGCATCGGATATGTCTCTCCCCCGATGGAAACTTGTCGTTCTTCCATCGCCTCAAGCAAGGCGGACTGCGTTCGTGGAACCGCTCGGTTGATTTCATCAATCAAGACGATGTTCGCAAAGATTGGTCCTTGGCGATGATCGAACGTCTGCGTCTGCATGTTGAAATAGTCTGCTCCGATCACATCAGACGGTAACAAGTCGGCCGTGAATTGAATCCGGGAAAACACCCCGTCGAAGCTAGCCGCAATTGTTTTGGCAAGTAACGTTTTTCCCGTGCCTGGCACATCTTCTAATAGAATATGTCCTTCCGCGAGTAACGCCGTACAACAGAGGCGTACGACATCCTCTTTTCCTAAATACACTTCGTTCAACTGTTTGATGACCTGCTCCATGCCCATATGACGACCTCCATTTTTTGTCTTAATCAAACTTTACCTTTTTATGGTAAGATAAACAACAAATAGTCTGAAAATTCAAAAGGAGGTACCCTCTTGCGCTGGACGAACAAGTTTCTTCTCATGATTGTCGCCACACTCCTCGGCACCTTTACGATAATGGTGATTGCGACGAGTGTATTCGAGTGGCTCTATAACCCGGAAACGATACCGGTCGAGGAAAGTCATAGTCTTCCAACTGATCTCCTATCGGATGAGGATGATGGAATTTTAATTGGTGAATCCAAAGCAGATTACCCGTTTGAATTGGATCCTCAAAAAGGAAAACATCACTTTTTTGAGAGAATCACGGGATCTGGAGAATCAACACGACGAAATCTCGGACTATTCGTCGCTTTGATCGCATTCTGTTGCTTCAGTTTCTATGTCTATCGAAAACGAAAACGGCATTTGACGAACGCACGAGATGATGATGATTCAAGCATAGACCCGCTTGTAGAATCGCTACAACACAAGAACGCCTCGTCCGTTTCGACGCTCACAGCGTTCACGAACGTCCCGATTCGCGATGCACTGATCACATTCAACCAATCTCTCGTACCAGTCAAGCGATTGCGTGCTCATGAGACATTGGAAGAGTGGTTCCAACGCATCGATTTACCGATGAACCCGTCCGTTTATCATGCGGTTCGCTACGGCACCTCTTCAGGTGTGACGATTTCTGAAGAAGATACACTTCACTTCAAGAGAACACTCGATACCTACGCGACACGTCCTCACCCCGAGTGAGAATGTGCACAGGTTCTGCTTTTTCATCATGAATGATAAAATGGTGGAAAATGTCAGTTAAGGGGATGGAAACATGAAACGATGGGCGATATTCGGATTAAGTGCACTTTTACTCACGGGTTGTACAGATACGGTGGCAGACAATCCAATCCCAATCGAATCACCCGATGAACCCATCACCGAATGGACGCGTGAGGACTTTAAAGACGTCTATGACCAATACGAACAAACGAAACCGCTCCTTACTGCCCTTGAACAACAAGGAATCAAACCGTTTCGGGAGACGTTCGAACGGGTCATCATCGCCGGCAACGGTCTCGAGCATACGTATGCGGATATTTATCCATTTAAGCTCGATGACGGGACGTATGCTACCATTTTCGATAGTCAGGACGGAACGGTGATCAATGGTTCTGAGTCGGTCGCTCCGCTATTTTGGCAAGAGGAATCCTTCCTTCAATACGTCGAAGAGATTGAAAATCGGAAATTCGGTACAAGTGCCCCACCTACCGATGTCGTCCTCACGCAGGATGAATTCCAAACGGTCTATGACCGCCATGCCTACACGTCAGCCCTCCTCGTCGAACTCGATGAAGCGGGCGTCGAACTGGCACGGGAGCCAATCGATGACGTGATCATTGCCGGGAACGGCGTGACCGAAGTCACTGCCGACTTGTTCGTATTCGATGTCGAGAGCGGGTATGCCATCGTATATGATCAGGACGGAGAAATTTTAAAAGGCCCCGAATCCATCTCACCGCTCTTTTGGAACGAGAAGGACTATGTGGACCTGTTAGCCAAGAATGAAAGTTAATGCGTATCACGTTGTAACTTACGATATTCCAGCAACAACTTGAGCCATTGTGCCGGTTTGTCGCTGGAATCTTTTTTGTCCCGACGATGTGCTGTGACGTAGGTGTGCCATGAGATGGCCCGATACACGCATCCCAATTCCTCCGCAATCTTCATATGACGCTCGAGTATTTCTGTTGGCGCGACGTGTCTCCATTCTTTCAAATAAACCTTTCGTAACTCATGGATTTTCTCTATCCATAATGTATCGTCTTCTTCCGGCAATAAATCGAACAAGATGTTCCAAAAGACACGCATGCTAAAGAATGGATGTGTGATTGTCGCATCTCCCCAATCGAGAATCACCGGTTGATTGCTTTCAGGCTCCCAGAAAATATTCCCTCCATGCAAATCGCCGTGATCGAGACTCATCGGTATACCACTTTCTAGTTCTTCACACATCGACAGAAGTTCAGGTTTTAGTGCCAACACTTCTTCCCGCTGCACCCGCTCCAGATTTAGACTCATCTCAACGAACGTCGATTCGATTTCCTCCCTGAGCATAGACGGACGACGGTCTGGAACCCCCATTTTTAAAAGTTGCTCCGTCTCACCACTCATTCGTTGCTGTAATTTGGCATACTCTCGTAGCGCAACCTCATACTGTTCCTGATCAGGTACATCACGTAACGGGTGACCGGAAACTTTTCGCACGATGAACCATGGATGAACCGGATGCACAGCGACTACGTCTGGCACGAGCCCAGGCAACATATGAGCAAGATATTGTGACAACATTCCTTCACTCTGACTGATTGAAGTGACCGCTTTAGCATAGACGCCATTGCCATGAACCAGATACGTCAAATCCGTATCTTTTTCTAGATGCCACGTCTCATTCGAAATATATTCATCAATCCACTGATCAAACTCATGCTTGAGATCAGTGTTTTCCCAGAAAACAGATAGTTGTTCCATATTCGTCCCCTTCCAATTTATGCTATACTCAAATCAATAAACGACCACTAGGGGAGCCTTCGGGCTGAGACGGCATTTGCCGGACCCTTTGAACCTGATCTGGCTCATACCAGCGTAGGGAAGTGGCTTGGAATACGTCTCTGTATGTCCACGCCATTTTTCCGTCTGGAAACGTGGCGTTTTTATTTTGAAAGGAGACTATTCATGCGTATTCAACAACTCACTTGGATGGCGATGCTCGTTGCCATCGCCGTCGTCGGTTCGATGTTCATCTCGATTCCTACAGGTGTCGCCCGCGCTTATCCGATTCAACATATGGTGAACGTGATTGCCGCAGTCACCGTCGGTCCAATCGGAGCCGTTCTCGTCGCTTTCGTCACCGGACTCATTCGCGTCATGACCGGTACAGGATCACTGCTCGCATTCCCTGGTGGCATGATTGGCGCGTTTCTTGCCGGCATTTTCTTCGTTCGCACGAACCGCGTCTATGCGGCCGCTCTCGGAGAAATCATCGGGACCGGCGTCATCGCTTCGTTGATTGCTGTCCCGTACGCAAAACTGTTGATGGGTTCGACGTTCGGTGCATTTTTCTTTGTCCCGGCGTTCCTTGCCTCTAGTTTGACGGGCGCGCTTCTCGGTTGGCTCGTCTTGTCGCGTGTCAAACAGTTGCGACCGAGCGTACTCAAATAAAAGCTCCCTTTTTGGATGAAAATGGTAAACTATAGACAACATCTACAGAGGAGGGGTTTTATGTCTCGTTTCAATCAACTTGTAGCGGGTGGTATTTTGTTGTTTTGTCCGGACTCTTATATACGCTCGAACGCATCGCACTCTACATACGTTGGTACGCCGAAATCTCAACCGGGAGCTGGTTGGAAAAACCGTCGTTTGTCGATCCATTTCTCCAAAACTGGTTCGTTACCTTGTTTCTCTTTGCCGCTATCCCCTTCTTCTTGGCAGCTATGAATGTCACGCAAAAAATAAGTCCATCCGAGAATCCGACCGACTCATGACGGTCGGTTTTCTGTATGATAGACCCAAATCGCTTCACCATTCCATTCATCGATTAAGCCGCTGTCGACAAAGCCGTTCTTCGCATAAAATCGTTTTGCGACTTCATTCTCTTGATGGAGACTGAGGATGATATCATCCACGTCGTATTGTGTCTGGATGAATTCCACTGCCATGCGTAGGCACTTCGTTCCAATGCCTTTCCCCTGTTCGTTTTGATCAATCATGAAACGGTCGAGCCACATGTAACGTTCTGACTGGTTTTCCGCTCCGACCATCATGAAGCCAACCGGTCGCTCGCCTTCATAAAATGCAAAGCTCTGCCAATTGTATTTCGTATCCTCAATCATCTCTCGAAGGGATTCGGCATTCGTCTCGATGAATCGAGATTGTTTCTCGTCCACTGTCAGGGCGATGACCGCCTCTCGATTGACTGCATCAACCGGTTGAATCGTGATTTCGTTTACTTTCATACATTCACCTCATTGATTTTCTCTCTTCCATACGATTTCTCCCGTAAAAAGTTTCTTCTCCCGTATCTTCGAAGGCTTGTATTCGCTACACTAACAATAGAAAAGGAGGGGATCTTATGTTCCGAATCGGAAGTATCTTTATTCCCGTATCAGATGTAGAACAGTCTCTGAACTGGTATACAACTTATTTTCATGCCCAAGAAATCGGGCGCTGGGAAGGGGGCATCGGAATCTGTCTGCCAGATGGCTCAACTCAACTCGGATTGATTCAAACTACTTCAACGCAACCCACAACATTTAAGGATGCGTCCGGACAAGCCCATGTTTATTTCAATATCATCTGTGAAGACATCCAGCTCGCGTATCAATCGTTCGAACAAGCAGGGTTAATTGCGACCCCGCTTCACGATTTCGGTGGTATGTCCTGTTTTGACGTACGAGACCCGGATGGACATACGATCAGCCTCATCTCAGAAGAATTGACTTCCCCGTTCCACCGTGATCGAGTGAAAGAGTTGCAAACGAAAGGAAACAACCAATGAAACAAATCCATCATATCTGTATCCAAACCCCGGATTATGCCGCATCGAAGTCATTTTACGAAGCGCTCGGTTTTGAACTCGTCCAGGAGTCGCCAAACTTTCATACGCGTGACTTCAACAGTTGGCTCAAGCTCGGTGATTTTTATATTGAGCTCCAGACTGCTAAAGCGGATGAAACGTTACAAGACTACTCGAAACATGCGGCCGGTCCCGTCCATTTCGCCCTCTATGTAGATGACCTCAAAGCGGAAGTCGCACGACTCGAACAACTCGGCGTCACGTTTTTACCGAAGCACGGTGGCAACATCTACTTCGTCGTCGATGGACATTTAAGTAAATTAAAAGCACCGGAAGGAACCATCATTGAACTGCGTGATACGTTCGAGATTACATAATCAGAGCTTCACAGTTATCCAACAAAACCAGGTCCATGTTTGCATGGGACCTGGTTTTGTTATGCACTCTTAAAGACATAGATGTCCTATTTGAAGTAAAACGAATATATCACCTCGGTCATGAAAGCTCACGATTTTTTCTAAATGACCGTTGAAGTGAAATGAATTGTGCGACCAGAAGTAACCCATTTGAAAGAAGTGTCATTGCTAACAAGTCCACCCAAGAGTAAACCACTACACCCGTCACCTTTAATGCTATTGCCACTCCAGCAAACAAAACAGCAAACTTCGATGTAGAACCAATCAGTTTCCTTAGTTCCATTTTATATTCAGATTTCTCAACAACGTTTGCATACTCCATACCTGAGACAATATAACGAATCCATACATAGAGACTTAGAATTGCTATAACACTCAATAAAATATATGAAGACTCAGTGTTGAATATACCTGAAAATCTATTCAATAGAACGACTACTCCCAAAAATCCAATGAACAAAACGAAAGCCTCGGCTATAAAGTACAACATCCGCCTTTCTTTATATTCGTCATTTGGTAAAAACATTGTGACCCATGATTCTTTCATCTTTTACTCCTCCCAGAATAAATCATTTAGAGTGACGCCCAGAACCCTCGCAATGGCAATACAGAGTTTCAAAGAGGGATTATATTTATTCGATTCGATCAAACCGATTGTCTGTCTAGTCACACCGATCGCCTCTGCCAAATCGGTTTGAGTAAGATTCTTTTCTACTCGATGTTCTTTTACTCTATTTCCCATGTCTGTCTCCTAATTTAGTTGTGCAATACCTAAAATGTAATATATATATTCCATTAACGCAATATATATATTACATATTTTTGATTACGAATGAATCTCCATCACACTTTCTACGTTTTCTCTGTTCATAAGAAAGGAAAGGATACAGTAACTACATTTTGAGTTAGGAGATCACTAATGAAATATCTCGATTATTGGAGCTACTTGTCACTCTCTCTGGCAAAGCTCTTCTTTTTTAGCTGGTTGACCGCGACGGCGTTCGACTTCTCGTTTTTCCTCATCAATTTGGCGACGATTTTGCTCCTGACGAGTTGGGCACTCGCCGTGTCTTATCCGATCCGCCGATGGATTTTATACGTTTCTCTGTTCCTGCACAGTACCCTGCTCGTCTCGGACGTCTGGTACTATCGCTATTTTGAAGACTTATTATCCGTCGCCTTACTATCTGATATCGGGCAGATGGGAGATGTCGGGGGTGGCTTCTTGACGCTCATCCGCCCAATCGATGCGTTCTTCTTCATCGACCTCATCATCTACGGTTTGATTTTGCGTTATATGAAACGTCATCCTGTCCGTGAAGGGAAGCGGAACGGAAGACGATTGGCGCTCGCTGGCTTCGCACTCGGATTCCTTCTCTTCACAATCCCGCTCACCCTCAGTTTTCAGCGTGGAGAAAAGTGGATCGCAGATGACCCCATCTCGAATATGCGTGAATACTATCATCTTGGATTTTGGGGCTATCACGCGATGGATGTCGCCCGAGGCGTCGAACGTGCTATGGGATGGAACGAAGCCCTGACAGACGAAGAGCGTTCTCAAATTCAAGCACTCTCTTATCAAGAATTAAGTGCCCCAAGTCCAGATACGAACGTTATCGTTTTACAACTCGAATCATTCCAAACATCCGTCATCGATCAACAGATTGATGGACAGGAACTGACCCCGAATTTGAACCGACTGCGACGTGACATGCTTTACTTCCCGAACGTGTATCATCAAACGCATGAAGGGCGAACGTCTGATGCAGAGTTCATCGTCAACACGTCACTTTATCCTGTCAAATCTGGTTCCGTCTACACGCGTTTCCCGGGAAATCAATTCAGCGCGCTCTCTCAATCCTTGAATGAGGCGGGCTACGATACGGCAGCCATGCATTCGTTCCGAAAAGACTTTTGGAATCGCGATGACTTTTATGACAATATCGGGTTCAATCATTTCTTTAGCGACAAAGACTACCCCGATCAAGGAATCATCGGGATGGCACTCAACGATCAGGAATTCTTAAATACGTCGGTCGGATTTATGGAAGAGTTGGATGAACCATTTTACGCATTTTTAGTCGCTTTAACGAGTCATACACCGTACGATATCCCGGAAGACGAGAAGCGGTTGGACCTATCTGATATCGACGATCCCCTTCTCGAAAACTATTACCATACCGTTCATTTCGTCGATGCCGCTGTCGGTCAGTTCATCGAACGATTGAAACAAGATGGTTTCTGGGATGAGACGCTTCTCGTCATGTATGGTGACCACGATAGCGGTCTGACGGCACCAGGAGAAGAGATGGCTACCCTCGAAGAAGTGAACTCGACGGTTGACGCGTTTCAACTTGACCGTGCTGTCCCTCTCTTCATCAAACCACCTGGACCGACGACAGGAGAAGTCATGGAGGCGAGTGGTGGACAAATCGATATCGCCCCGACGATTCTCGATTTACTTGGAATCTCTCCAGCATATATGCTTGGCGACTCCTTATTGAATGATACGTCAAATCTAACCGTCTTTCGGACGGGCGCTTTCCGATACGAAGATCATTACTATGAACCAGACTTGACCGAACGTGCTGGTAACGGCACATGCTATTCCATTGAGACGGAAGAACAAGTCGCATTCGATCGATGCGCCCCTTACATCGACCGCGCGGCCAGTCAGCTCCGGCTCTCGGATACCATCATCGAGAAAGATGCCCTCTCGCAAATGAGTCCATGAAAAAACTCCCGAGCATTTGTCTCGGGAGTTTTGTTTAGTAAGCTTTACGCAACGTCGCGATATCAAGCTTTTTCATGGGCAGACATGCCTGTACGACCTGTTCAATCTGCTCTTGCGAACCTACCGTCATCATCTCTTCCATTTCCCACGGGATGATTTGCCAGGAGACACCATAGCGATCTTTCAGCCAACCACACTCCTCTGCTTCCGGTACAGCCGATAGCCGCTCCCAGTACGAATCGACTTCTTCTTGCGACTCACAAAAAGCGATGAGCGACTGGGTCTCGTTAAACGAAAATGTATGATTTTCATTACTGTCCATCACGACAAATTCTCGACCGGATAAGACGAAACGAGCATAGTTGATTTTCCCGTCAAGCTCGTCCCCGTCTTCTTCCGTGTATCGTACCGTATGTCCGTCCAATACATATGAATCTTTGAAAATAGAGATCCAATCGTTCATCGCCGCCTCGGCACGACCGAACGCTTCTTTGACAAACAATAGACATGGCGTCACGAGCTGAATGTCCATCCCGCCATCATGCATGATTTGCCAAGAAACCCCGTAGCGGTCCTGCAACCACCCATAACGCTGACTGAAGTCGTAAGTGTCTAATGGAATCAAGATATCCGCTCCGTCAGATAATCGTTCCCAAAGCGCATTGATTTCTTCCGTCGTCGGAAGCGACACCATGTAGGAAATGGACGGATTCCGTTCTTGCACCGTCCCTCCCCCAAGCAACTGAAAGAATTGTCCAGCGAGTGATAGCGTCACAATCGTCGTATCGCCTGCTGGTGAACTTGAAAATCTCGTCGTATAGTCGACAAACGAATCTGGAAAGATGGATACATACCACTCGGCAATCTCTTCAACGTCCTGCTCAAACCAAATACATGGAATCACGGGTTGCGTAATCATGAGAATATCTCCTTTCAGACTTCATGCAAACGATAGACCTCACGGACGGCGAGAAGCTCCCCGGCTTCATCACGATACGCCTGATAGTGCGACGACTGGATATGGTGATTGAGTGCATTTTCATCCTTATACTTTTCATAGAAGACAAACGTACCTGGTGAATCGATCGCCTCGTGAAGAACGTACGCGAGACATCCTTCTTCCGCACGCGACGGCGGAATCACACGGTACAGCGCGTCACGTAACGCCTCTTCTTTTCCGGGATGGGCTTTCAAGATTGCAGTAATGACGATTTCCATACAGTATTCCTCCTTAGATAATGGACCTGCCTTTCTGTTCCCGAATCCACTACAATCTATCCCAAAAAACGGATATCTCATCATACGAGACATCCGTTTCTGCTTATGACTTTTTCTTTTGTCGGAATGGCCACCAGACACCATCGCCAAATGAAATCGTAATGGCTGGGATCAAGAGGGGTAACACAATCAAGCCATACAATAACAAACCGGTGATGACGATTGTCGCGATCTGGACGAGACTGAGCACGCCTGACGGAATCATGGCACCGAACGTCCCGGCGAGGATGACCGCGGCTGTCATAATGACGGTACCCATCTTCGTCATCGAGTGGATGAGCGCCTCACGGACCGTCTTCCCATTGATTGTTTCTTCCCGGAATCGATCTAACAAGAAGATGGAGTAGTCAATTCCAAGGGCAATCAACATGACAAATCCAAAGAACGGAACGGCCCAGCTAATCCCGTCATAGCCGAGTCCTTCTACAAAGATCAGCTCTGTGATTGCCGCTGACGTATAGTACGTCAAGAGAAGCGAAGCAATCATATAGAGTGGCATGATCATCGAGCGGAACAGTGCTGTCAAAACGATGAACAACGTCACGAGCATGATGGCTACCGTTCGATTGAAATCGTTCGTCGATGTTTCATTTAAATCGCTATTGATACTTGAGATCCCGGCATATCCGATGGTCGCATCCGCATACGGTGTTCCCGTCACGGCACGATTCATCGTCTCTTTGATTGTCTCAACGGTATCAATCGCTTCTGGCGAATACGGGTCCATCTCTAAGACGACCTCGAGCTGAGTCGCCATTCCTTCATCGAAGACATATCGTTCGACTGCAGGTGAGAACTCATCTGATGTGAGCGTCCCTTCCGGAAGATACACGCCTGTCTCCCGAAGCGCATCTGCTTCACTCAACTGTTGTAAGAACGAAACGGCTTCGCCGAGACCAGACTCAATTTGTCCTAGCCCGTCGTTCGCTTCCGCGACACCTGTCGCCAGTTGCGCTAACCCGCTACCAAGTTCACCGACCTGAGAACCTTGTGCATTTAATGCGGACGCCGCTTCGTTGATTCCTGACTCAATTTGTGTGAGGCCAGCTGATACTTGACCGAGCTGTCCGACTGCGGCCGGGATGTTTTGAGTCGCTGTCAATCCTTGCCCAATGAGACCAAGTTGACCATTCAACTGATTTAGTCCCGCTGCTGCTTCTGCAAGCGGTGCCCCAGCATTGGTTGAACCGCTTGGTAGTTGTCCAACAATCCCGTTCAATCCTTGCTCAATCTCATCCAATCCAGTTTGAACATCCCCGAGACCCGTCTGCGCTTCAGACAAGCCATCGCTGACTTCACTGAGCTGCGTATCGACATAAAAATCGTCGATGACTTCACCAGTAGGACGTGTGAGCGCACGGACACCATTCACACCTTCGACTTTTTCAAGCTCACTTGCAAACTTTTCGATATAGGGAACTTCTGATTCTGTAATGGCTTGATCTTGTCTCAAAATGACTTGTACCGGAAGGGATTCCCCTTGACCGAACCCTTCTGAGATCAAATTCAGTCCACGAACCGAATCGTACCCGTCTCCAATCTCATCGACCGTATTGAACGAACGGGCATCGTCATATGTGAATAAGACAGGTACTGTAATCAACCCGACGACCAAAATCGATACGAACGGGCGATTGACCGACAATCGGCTCAAGCTAGCCCAAAGCTTGCTGTCATGATGCTCGCCTGCCTTTTTCGACGGCCAAAACAGTCGCTGTTTGAGCGTCGCCATGAAGAATGGGACGACCGTGAAGAGAATCAGCAGCAACACCGCAATCCCGACTGCGACGGCGACCGCTGATTTAAAGATTGGAAAATCAGCAAATCCGATGGCGGCAAAACCGACGAAGACCGCGAGTCCACTGATGAGGACCGTCCGTCCTGCCGTCTTGTACGTATTGACGATGGCGTCTTCGATGGCATGTCCTGCACTGAGTTCTTCTTTATAACGGCTAAGAAGCAGGATACAGTAGTCTGTCCCAATCCCGAACAAGATGGCGACAAGGAAGATCTGCGTGTAGTTGGACACCGGGAACCCGAACCAATCCACGAAGAACGCGACAAAGGATTGACTCAATAGATAAGTGAATCCGACCGCGATGAGCGGGATGAACGGGGTCACGATGGAACGGAAGACGAGAAGGAGTAATCCAAAAATCAACACGACCGTGATGATTTCTGTCTTTTTCAACCCTTCCTGTGCACTTAGATTCACATCATTGTTAATGATTTCTTCCCCGGTGATATATACTGTCTCCTCTTGCGGGAGCACGTTTTCACGGACATCATCAGCAAACGCATTGATTTCTTCCGTCGTACCTTCTACCGTGATGGGGACGAGGACGATGCGTCCGTCTTCCGAGACAAGCTGTGCCTCTGTCTCCTCGTTTTCGAACGGATCGAGAACATCTGTCACGACCGTTTCATTTTGTTTAAGTTCTTCGATGACACGCGCGACATCTGTTCGCTCCGTCTCTCCGATTGATTCAAACTCATAGACGAGGGAGATGGTCTTGTCACTCTTCCCGGCTTCATCTAAAATCGCTTGTGCGCGTTGTGAGTCCATGTCGTCCGCAAGTTGGAAGCTCCCTGCCTCTTCTGCTTGTTTCGTTAAGTTCGGTGCTGCGACAAATAATGCTGCCGTCAATACGATGAGGGAAATGAAAATTCCCCAGCGCCATTGAATGATTTTATGCATGTGTTATTCCTCCCCGATTCGGAGCAATTGCTTTATTTTTCGGAACGTCCGAACAAACTGCTCGATTTCAATTTCGTCTACTTCTCCATCGATGAGGGATTCCACATATCGATAGACGGCACCGTCCACTTCTTCGACGAGCCGTTTCCCTTCTGGGGTCAATTCAATCAATCGCTCGCGTTGGTCTTGTCCTCGTCGACTCGTGACGAGTCCTTTTTCGACCAACTTTTTCAGGCGATTCGAGACCGCACTTTTATGGACACCTTGCTTTTGTGCCAGTTGCCCAGCCGGAGTTGGTCCAAACTGATCGAGTAACTTCAACAGTTGGAGCTGTTCGCGCGAATACTCGCGCCATACGTCCCCTTCCATCGCTTCGATGACATGTTCCGTCCCATGGAACATCACTTCTTCAAACAACTGCACCGCTTCGCGCATCAATGCTTTCATTTTTAATTTACCCCCTAAACTAGATGATTATAGTTTATGCCCTAAACTAAATGGCGTCAAATAAAAAGACCGATAAGGAGTGCCCTTATCGGTCCATGTTCTTTTCGATGGTTTCTGCCACACGTAACCCAGACAGATAGGCACTTTCGAATCGCGTTCGTCCGGATGGATCATCGGACTCAAGGAAGATGTCCCCTGCTAAATAGATGGGATGACGGCTTACTTGATAAAACGGTTCATGCCATACGTCTTTCGCTTGCGCGTAACGCCAGCGTTTCAATTGTTTTGACACGAGATTGATATCGCCAACTTCCTCTCGGAATAACCGCTCAACTTCTGCAAGTGTCTCCGCTTCTGGTCGCTCATACCAGTCCTCACTCCACGCCTCTTCCATATAGACATTTACGAGTGGTGTCGCAGAGATGCCTTTTTGCCGATTATCGACGATTTTTAATACACCAGGTACCAGTTCTTGATCGAGAATACCGTCTGCTCCAATCTGCACATCACCGGCACATTCAAAAAGACCGACGAACGTCGGCGAATATATAAGACGACGTAACGCGGGCTCGACATCGACAGCTAAATCTCCAAGCAAATCGAACGACTGTGGAAGCGGTGCCGTCATCACGAGTCGATCATAGGAACGTGTCGTCACGTCTGTCTTGACTGTGACGGTTCCGTCTTCTTCTACTTGAACGTTCTCCACCCGTTCATTCAATTGTACGGTCAAATCTTCAGACAAACGCTTAGCAAGTGCATTCATCCCATCAATCGCGACATAACGTGGATAAGGGTCGGCATACCAGACCCGCACCCAGTTTGCATTCATCCACGACTGTACCTCTCGTTCGAGCTCTTCTCCACGCACCGTGAAATATACCGCGCCATGGTCTGCCCGTCCATCACCGATTCGACGCGTCGCCAAGCGTCCCCCGACGCTTCGACTCTTTTCAATCAGTTCGACGTCATGACCTTGACACACGAGTTCACGCGCTGCGATGATTCCGCTCAGACCGGCCCCGATGATCCCAATCTTCATTCCGCATTCCCCTTTCTCTTCATGAAGATTGTAGCACGTTCATTCAATTTCCCCTCTGTTTGATATGCTTCAGGCTGGCTTGTTCCATTGTTCGTCGTAAGCCCGACGCGTGTCTTCATACATGACAGCGAAGCGCGCAACGACTAACGGGCGAACAAGGGAAGTCGCAACTAACAGTGACCAGGATGACAAAATCGGTAATTTGAAAACAATACTCAGCGTGAAACCCGTCAAAAAGACCGGAATCATTGGCAGGATCAATTTAAATGCTTCCCATTTCTGTCCACGCATCATCCCACGAGATTTTGTAATTGCTTCTGTTGGGGACAAATGAGGCTCATCTCGCAATATAAAGAAAGTGAATGCGTAAGAAAAGTACTTTATGATTCCTGGAACGATTAGAAGCAGCCCCCACAATAGTTGGAAGAGAACCATGAGTAGGAATGTGGCCAAATTTAAGCGGTAATTCTTCCGAAACGGTTTAAATACATCTTGAAAATGCAATTCCTTATTTCGCACCGTATCTAAAATGACCCAGCTGTATCCGACATACATCGGAAGAGACATCACATATAGGATGAGTCCAATCACACTGATCATCATAAGAATAGTAGAACTGTGTTGGATCCCGTAATATGTCGGATCTATCATAAGCCACACTTCTACTAATATCGCCATTGCAAAAGACCAACCGATGAGTTTCCCCGTTCTTCCTTTCAAGGCCTCATGTGTCCGTTCCGTCCATGTTTGAATCATTCTACATCTCCCCCTGACTGATACCTTTATATACGGAGCATAGTAAGAACACGTTTCAAATTCATATAAAAAAGCAGAGATTCACTCTGCTCGCTCGTCCGCTCGATATTCCAATATGTCTCCCGGTTGACAGTCGAGTGCTTCGCAAATCGCTTCAAGTGTCGAAAAACGAATCGCTTTGGCCTTCCCGTTTTTTAAAATCGACAAGTTCGCCATCGTAATCCCGACTCGCTCCGACAGTTCCGTCACACTCATTTTTCGTTTCGCCAACATCACATCCAGATTCACAATCATCGCCATTTCTCTCACCTCAGACCGTCAAATCGATTTCTTGTTTCATGTCGATGGCGCGCTTCAATAGTTTCTGTAACAACTCAGCAAAAACCGCAATGACAAATGCGGCGAAGACGAAGACGAATCCGATGACTAAAAATCCTGGCGAGTCGTCACGCTCAGCGAACCAATAGAAGAACGGGAGTGTCGCCATATAGATGGCCGTGATGGTCAGCGCACAATATTTAATGATCCGAAGTGCTTTCACCGCCCGATAGGAGAATGCCTCATTCCGGTCAATCAATCCAAGTAAGATGAATGACTGTGACAAGGCAACGAAAAAGGGAATCGCTGCTACATACATCCCTCCAATAATCGGTCGCATCGAATTTGCAATCCATCCTCCGCTCTCCACCGCCTCTCGCCAAAGGAAAGGGAGTAAAAAGATACAGGCCGCAAGAATCGGGAGAGCTAAGACAATCACCGATAGTTTTAAAAAGACGGTTTCTCGTTTCACCTGTCATACACCTCACTCATTTTATTTCTTTTATCATACGCCCGTTTTTATCGTTTATCAATAAATATTTATCGAAAAAATAGACCTCGAGATGTACTCGAGGTCTACTTCATTCATTTCATTGCTTCTAATTCACTTTCGGTCACCCATTTATGATTTGTGACCTCTTCTCCGTCTTCAGTCGTGTAATCAACCATGTAAACGGTCGTCTCTTCCACTGTATCGATAGTCGCTTCTGCGCCGTCCATCCCTTCCATATGGTCGGCAGCCAATACGACCTCATCCCCTTCAGACAACGGCGCCTCGTCCGGATTATCCAGTTCTTCGTGAATCACCCATTTGTGATCCTCTACCGGGTCACCACCTGTAGTCGGTGTATAGCTGACGGCGTAGACCGTCGTATCATATGCACCGACAATCGTCGCCTCCACGCCTTCCATGCCCGGCATGTGATCCGCTGTCATCATCGCGGTTGATCCGACTGGATACGTCGGATCACTGGCTTCCTTCAGCCCGTCTGGAACTTCTCCAGACCCGGAGTGATCCATCGCTGAATGGTCCATGCTTTGCTCTTCTGACATCTCCATCGATGTGTCCTCTACCGTATCCCCACAAGCGGCCAATGATGTCGCGAGAATCATGACACCGAGACCTGTCATCCATTTCTTCTGTTTCATCGAATCTCTCCTTCTCTTCATTTTCATGTTGAGTGTACCCGTTCCGGAGAATGAACAGACATATTTGAGAACATTACGATGATTTGTTAACTCATTGCAACAAAAAAGACCAAAATCCCGAAAGATTTTGGTCTTGAACATTATTCAACCGTTACAGACTTCGCCAAGTTACGTGGCTTGTCGACATCGCAGTCACGAGCAAGTGCTGCATAGTACGAGATGAGTTGAAGTGGAAGAACCGTCACGAGTGGCGTGAGAAGTGGTTCAACACGTGGAAGAACGAATGCGTCGTTCTCATGCTCCATTCCTTCCATTGAAATCGTACATGCGATGGCACCACGCGCCACAACTTCCTTGATGTTTCCACGGATGTTGAGGTGTGTGTTTGGTTGAGACACGAGCGTGATGACTGGTGTCCCGTCTTCAATCAAGGCGATCGGACCGTGCTTGAGTTCCCCACCTGGGTACCCTTCTGCTTGGATATATGAAATCTCTTTCAGCTTCAATGCGCCTTCGAGACCTACATATGAATCCAATCCACGTCCGAGGAAGAATGCGTTACGTGACTCTTTCAAGAACTTATCTGCAAGCTCTTCAAAGATTTCTTTTTGTGCCATGATCGAGTCCATCGTTGTCGCAACGAGTGCAAGTTCTTGCATGAGATCAAACGGGAGTTTCTTCCCGTTCGCACGAGCGATGTCGTATGCGAGAATTGCGAGGACGGCAATCTGTGCCGTGTATGCTTTCGTCGACGCGACCGCGATCTCTGGTCCTGCGTGGAGGAGCATCGTCTCGTTCGCTTCACGTGACAATGTCGATCCTGCCACGTTCGTTAACGTGAGCGCTTTATGGCCCAATTTTTTCACTTCGACGAGGACGGCACGGCTGTCCGCTGTCTCACCTGATTGTGAGATGAAGAGGAAGAGTGGCTTCTCTGTCAAAAGTGGCATGTTGTAACCGAACTCTGATGCGACGTGTACTTCAGTCGGTACACCTGCAACGCGCTCAATCAATTGCTTCCCGACAAGACCAGCGTGGTAACTTGTACCACATGCGACGATATAGACGCGGTCTGCTTCCGAGACGAGTTCACGCACGCCTTCTGCGAGCTCGATGTCGCCGTTCTCGTTCTGGTAGTGCTGGATGATGTTACGGATGACGGCTGGCTGTTCGTCCATCTCTTTCAACATGTAGTGCGCGTACGTGCCCTTCTCGATGTCTGACGCATCGATTTCGGCCGTGTATGGTGCACGCTCGAGTACTTCGCCGTCGAGCGTCTTGATCGTCGCCGCCTCACGTGTGAGGATGACGATCTCACCATCGTGGAGCTCGAGGTACTGGTCTGTCACCTGGAGCATCGCCATCGCGTCTGATGCGACGACGTTGAACGTGCCGTCACCAAGTCCGACGAGGAGCGGTGACTTGTTCTTCCCGATATAGAGGCGCTCTTTGTCCTCTGAGTCGATCATTGCGATCGCATACGAACCGTGGAGGTCCGAAAGCGTCTTGCGGAACGCCGCCTCGACGTCGCCGAGCTCGACGAAGTGCTTCTCCATGAGCTGGACGATGACTTCCGTGTCCGTCTCTGAAAGGAACGGAACGTCGAGCGTCTTCTTGATGAGCTCGTCGTTCTCGATTACGCCGTTATGCACGAGCGTGAAGCGTCCTGTCGTGCTTTGGTGCGGGTGGGCGTTCGGTACGCTCGGTACCCCGTGTGTTGCCCAACGTGTGTGGCCGATTCCAATCGTGCCGTCTACTTCTGCTGGGATGATTTCGCGTAGCGCAGCAATGCGACCGACTTCTTTGTGAACGTTGACATTCTCATGCATCAACGCAAGACCTGCCGAGTCATAACCACGGTACTCGAGTTTTTCAAGACCTTTGAGAAGGACTTCCTTCGCTCCGGTATTCCCAATCATTCCTACAATTCCACACATAAACAAATCTCCTCTATTCTTCGATTTCTCGAAAAAGGAAACGGGCTTTTTCTAAGAGCTGTCAGTACACGCTTCTTTGTCCGTCCGGTCGCCCGGGCGTTTTAAAAGCATGTTTGTCGTCGTGACAGGCGACGAGGAGGCATCCGCCGAAATCTCGATAACCTCCAACCTCGTCAACTCCGCAGAGTTCTGGCGCTTGTTCGTACTCTTGTGTCCTTCCGTTTCCAAGGTCACGCTCTTAATAGTACAAATCACACCCCCATTCGTCAAGAAAATCCGCTGTTTTCTCGATGACAAAACGGAAACAAAAAGGGAATCCGATGTGGATTCCCTTGTGTTATTCCCGGTTTTGAAAATTTTATCCGTCTACACCGTAATCTTCGCGTACGACTTGTGCGATTTTTTCAACGTAACGGTCACACTCTTCCGCTGTCGGGGCTTCAGCCATGACACGAACAAGTGGTTCTGTACCTGATGCACGGACGAGGATTCGACCGTTTCCGGCCATTTCCGCTTCCGCTTCTTGAATCGTTGCCAAGACACGCTCTCCGTTCATCGCATCGTTTTTATTCGTCACACGAATGTTCACGAGCTTTTGCGGATAAACTGGCATCTCTGCCGCTAATTCAGACAGTTTACGCCCTGTCGATTTCACGATTTCTGCCAATTGCACACCAGATAACATACCGTCACCCGTTGTCGAGTGATCGAGGAAAATCAAATGACCTGATTGTTCGCCACCGAGTGTATATTGATGTTTTTTCATTTCTTCAACGACATAGCGGTCACCCACTGCTGTTTGAAGCGCCGTCATGCCCGCTTCTTCAACGGCTTTATGGAAACCAAGGTTACTCATGACCGTCGCGACAATCGTGTTGTCTTTGAGACGCCCTTTTTCACTCAAGTATTTCCCGCAAATATACATGATCTTGTCTCCGTCGACGATTTCACCGTTCTCGTCAATCGCAATCAAACGGTCTCCATCCCCATCAAAGGCAAGGCCCATGTCCGCTCCTTTTTCACGGACGAATTCAGCCAAATGCTCAGGGTGTGTCGACCCGACACCTTCATTGATATTTAAACCGTTTGGCGAGTTTCCGATCGTCGACACGTTTGCTTCTAAGTCTGCAAACAGTCGAGCCGCAAGGCCACTCGTCGCTCCATGTGCACAGTCGAGTGCGATGTGAAGACCATCAAAATCTTCTTCTACCGTTTGTTTCAACATTTGAAGATACTTTTGCGCGCCTTCGTAGTAATCCGATACGAAACCGAGATCTTTACCTGTCGGACGCGGGAGCGTATCTTCTGCAGCATCTAAGATGTCTTCAATTTCTTGCTCGGTCGCATCGTCTAATTTGAAACCATCGCTACCGAAGAATTTGATTCCGTTATCCGCCACAGGGTTATGCGATGCTGAAATCATGACACCTGCCGTCGCGTCGAGCGATTTCGTCAAGTAAGCGACTCCAGGTGTTGAAATGACACCGAGACGCATCACTTCTGCACCGATTGAGAGAAGACCCGCAATCAATGCACCTTCAAGCATATGTCCCGAAATCCGTGTGTCACGACCGATCAACACTTTCGGCTGCTCGCCTTCTGGCAAATGTTTCGACAACACGTAGCCACCCGCACGACCTAAACGATATGCTAATTCCGCAGTTAACTCAGAGTTGGCAACACCGCGAACTCCATCTGTTCCAAAATATTTACCCATAAGATTAAATCCTCACTTTTGTATGATTGAACATCTTTATTGAATGGAAGATGTTTCTGTTTCTTCATCGACACTCGTCAATTGAACATCGATTGTCTTTGGCGAGATCACGGTCACGCCTTTTGGTACTTCATAATCTGCATCGACCGCATGTGTTCCGCTCGGCAATCCGGTAAGATCTAACGTCACGTTGACACTGTTTGATGAGATGCTTTCAAGAAGGGAACGTTTGCCCGAGAGCGTCACGCTGACCACTTCTTGCGTTTGAATCGTGTAATTCGTCCGGTCATATCCACGGACAGTGATGGGGACGGTCAACCGAATCCGCTCTGTCAATTCACCCGTGTCATCTTTCGTCTCATCATTTGGACGAACGAGCACCTGGACTTCTACTTCTTTTTTACCGAGTGAAGTCACTCCTTCCGGAAGACGAAGGGTAGCGGTCACTTTTCCCGACTTCGTTAAATCGTCAAGTTCAATCGGTTCTGTCTCCACTTGCTGGAGTTCATCTAGCACCGCTTTTGGTGCAAAGACACGGACTTCCGTCTCACCTAGCAACGTATCAACTAAGCGGAAATCGTCTGCCACCTCTCCGCTCGTGACGACCTCGATTGGAATCATCGCGCTCTCGTCATAAATCGGTACGGTGACATTGATGATATTCGGATCGACCGACACGTTCAACGGATTTCCATTCGCATCTAAAATGGTCGGTGGAATTTCTCGTGTGAACGTCTGACTTTGATTGGCAACATCCACATTCAACGTGATTTCTTTGACGTTTTGAATCCGACTCGCACCACCTGTGACTTTTACAGTCGACGGTTCGATTTCGACATCGCCCGCGACTTTTCCGTCCGGTAATTGATCTTTGTTCAACAGATTCACGGACACAGGGACTTCAATCGTTTGTTTCCGATCGATATAGATTTCGACAGTCTCTCGATCTAGTTTGACATTGACGTCTCCGCCAAATCCACGCGCTTCGACCGGGACACGATGGAATCCGGTGCCAAGATTGGTCAAATCGACGAACACTTGATAATCTTTCACCAATTTCGTCATCGTTAAACTACTAGATGGCCCTTGAAGCTCGACACCCATCTCTTCCGGAACATTATATGCGACATACTGGACCTCATCAAAAAACACTTCGACCGGCACATCGAGCGTCATGGAACTTTGTCCGACGATTGGCAATGCGCTAGATGCGTTATTCGAAGAACTGGTCTCAGCGACCATTAAGTATAAAAGGACGGCTAAAGCAAGTGCGATGAAGCGGAGAAACCACTTATGTTGTAACCACTGATCAATCACTTACTTATCCCCTCCTTTTTTGCCGAAGAACGAGAGGGTCGCCTCTTTTTCTTCGATGACGAGTTCTTGAATTAATTTATTGCGAAGCGCTTCTTCGTCTAGTTCCCGATACAAGCGGCCCGCGATTGCAAGTGAGACTGCTCCCGTTTCTTCTGAGACGGTAAGAGTGACGCTATCCGTCACTTCACTGACCCCGATGGCTGCTCGGTGACGTGTCCCGAGTGCTTTATCGATGTGCGGGCTTTCCGAAAGCGGTAAATAGCAAGCTGCCGCCGCAATTTTCCCGTCCTGAATAATCATCGCGCCATCATGAAGCGGCGTATTCGGAATGAATAAGTTAATAATCAACTGGGATGTGATATGCGAGTCCATACGAATGCCGGTCTCCACATACTCGTTCAATCCCGTATCACGTTCAATCGCAATCAATGCACCGATTCGCCGTTTTGACATGTACTGTGCGGAACTGACGATGGCTTCAATCATTTGTCGTTGTTGCTCCTCATCACTTGTTCCCGTACGACTGAATAAGTTACTCGTTCGTCCGAGATGTTCAAGACCACGTCTCAACTCTGGCTGAAAAATGATGATAATTCCGAGGAGACCGTACGTGATCACCTGATTTAGCAAGAACTGGAGCGTCTTCAATCCGAAGAAACCGCTCAAGAACCAACTGACTAGAATGATGGAAATCCCTTTAATTAATTGTACTGCTTTTGTCCCACGCACAATCATCATCAACTTGTAAATGACATACGTGACGACGACGATATCTAAAACATCATTCAAATAATCGTACCAATGTACGTTTTCTGAAAGATTTAAAAATGAGAAAAATGATACTTGTTCAAGTAGCGGCAAATGCTCCCCTCCTCAACTACCTAGCTAAATCGTGCAAATTCCATTATATCATCATTTCTATAGATACGCATTGCGTCACGTCAAAACGAAACCAGATTGAAACGAAAAAAAGACGCCGGAAGCGTCTTTAGAAAAGTTGTTTCATCGAGTACCAAATCCATTCGAACATCTGATCGATCTGTTCGAGTTCACCTGTCACTTGACCGGCACTTGCTAAATAGGCACGACCATTGACGGCTGTCGCGTTCCCATTGACAGTACCTTCAATCCGTAAATCGCCACCTTGGACCGTGATGTCTTTTTCAACCGTGACACCGGCCGGGACAATGACTTCATTCTCAGATACGATCACACCTGGTACTTTTGTATAGGTCATCGTCTCTGAAGCGCTGCTCCATAGTCCGAGTGTCGCACTAGACATCAAACTAAAGAACAGTACGGCCGCAATCAAACCTGGGTGCCGTTGCAACCATTGCATTTGTTTCGAGTGCGGTTTGCGTTCTTTTCGAACTGATTTTGAAAACGGTACGACGGGATCAGGTGCTGTTTGTACAGGAGTTTCAGGTAAAGCGGCCATCACTCGGGCCGTAAAATCTGCTGATAACTTTGGACGAGGCAATGCTTTCAGTTCTGCGTCGATTCGTTCATATTGTAGATACGATTCATATAATTCATCGTCCTCTAACAATTGACGCAATTCGTCAGATTCTTCGGGCAAAACGCCATCTTCCAAATATTGTTGTACTTTTTCTTCAGGAGTCAATTGAACCCCTCCCTATTTTGAAAGATTGTTTTTAACATTTCTCTTCCCCGGAAGATCCTTGTCTTAACCGTTGCGACCGGCATGTCGATCATCACGCTGATTTCTTTAAGCGACAAATCATCTACATATTTTAATAATAACGGAATGCGATATTTGTCTGGAAGTTGCTTGATTGCCTCATGCATTTCACTTCGAATTTCGCGATGAACCACTTGGGCATCGGGTTGGGGCGCTTCATCAGCTAAGTGGTCTTGATAAGTCAAACCGTCTGTACCCGCAATTTCGGCATCCATCGAATATTCCGGCTTCCGCTTCCTCAATCGGTCGATGGCAACGTTTGTCGTGATTCGATAGAGCCATGTTTTGAACTTATATTGTGCGTCGTACGTATCGATTCGTGTATAGGCACGAATGAACGCCTCTTGGGCAGCGTCCTCTGCTTCGCCACGATCATACAAAATTTTATAGGCGATTGCAAAGACGCCATCCTTGTATAGTTCTACCAGTTCGGCAAACGAATCGTGATTCCCCGCCCTCAATTCATCAACCAAACGGGTGGTCAGCCGTTCCATCAATCCACTTCCCCTCTCCGCTACACATGCGGTCATCTCTATATACGTCTTGATATTGAAATGGTTTCAAAAAAATCAAAAAAAGTTTCCATCCCCATTGTAGCAAACGGGTTTGGAAACTGTAAGGAAATCAGACGGTTTCGCCTTCCAATAACAGGTTTTCTTTAGATTTTATAATCGTTTCACATAAGCGATAGGCCAACTGAGCCGTCACGTCATCCCGGTCTAATGCCGGATTTAACTCGACGAGCTCTACTGCGATCAAGTCTTCTGCTTGCATCGCTTCTTTTAAAATCGCTTTGGCTTCGACTTCTGTTAAACCGCCGTCAACCGGTGTACCTGTTCCAGGAACGAGGGATGCATCGAGACTATCCATATCGAAACTGATATAAAAACGGTCTACTCGTTCACGAAGATAACTCAATGACTCTTTCATGATGACATCCACGCCACGCGTACGTACTTCTTCTACTGTAATGACTTTGATGCCGAGTCGATTGATTTCATTCATTTCTCCTTCATCGATATCACGCAGGGCAATATAAACTAAATGCTCTGGTGATAGCTTCGGATCACGTCCGCCCACTTCTGTCAGACGCACGTCGCCCATCCCCATCGCTGCCGCAAGTGGCATTCCGTGAATATTCCCCGACGGTGATGTTTCGCCTGTATTTAAGTCAGCGTGAGCATCCACCCAAATGACTCCATAAGGACCTGTTTGAGCCAATCCAGCAAGAGTACCGATTGCCATACTATGATCGCCCCCAACGATCAAAGGGAATCGATTTTCCGAAATTTCACGATGTACGACTTCTGCCAATTCCGTGACGGTATGCAAGACACCATCAACCCGTTTTAAGTGTTCTTCATTTTCTCGAATTTCAGATTCTGGCAAGACACGAATCGTATGTTTGACCGTTTCTGTCGGAAGAAGTTGTTGCATCCCCATTTCATTTAACTTTGTCGGTCCTTGATCGACCCCTAATTTCCCCTGACCATAACGCAGCGGCACGTGAATATATGACCATTGCATCGCCATTCCCCCTTTATACACTTGATAATCAAATTGTAAACGCTATCATTTGTTTGGTTCAACTCGGCAATATTATGAATAAACATGCAAAAAGGCAGCCTGAATGGTGGCAGGCTGCCTTTCTCTGTACTCTCAATTGAATGGTTCATGGTTTTAGGCAAAAAAAAACTTAAGTCATCACTAACTTAAGAAAAAAACATATGGTGGAGCCTAGCGGGATCGAACCGCTGACCTCCTGCGTGCAAGGCAGGCGCTCTCCCAGCTGAGCTAAGGCCCCAATACAGGGATAAGAGTATGGAGCGGAAGACGGGATTCGAACCCGCGACCCCGACCTTGGCAAGGTCGTATTCTACCACTGAACTACTTCCGCAAAAAATGGTGAGCCATGCAGGGCTCGAACCTGCGACCCTCTGATTAAAAGTCAGATGCTCTACCAACTGAGCTAATGGCTCAAACCTGGTGGGGGGGGGCGGATTCGAACCGCCGAACCCGAAGGAGCGGATTTACAGTCCGCCGCGTTTAGCCACTTCGCTACCCCCCCGAGGAGTGCCGGCGAAAGGATTCGAACCCTCGACCCTCTGATTACAAGTCAGATGCTCTACCAACTGAGCTACACCGGCATATATATAGGTTTGATGTAATAAATAAAGATGGTGGAGGATGACGGGATCGAACCGCCGACCCCCTGCTTGTAAGGCAGGTGCTCTCCCAGCTGAGCTAATCCTCCATATTGGTGACCCGTACGGGATTCGAACCCGTGTTACCGCCGTGAAAGGGCGGTGTCTTAACCGCTTGACCAACGGGCCTAAATTGGCTCCGCAAGTAGGATTTGAACCTACGACCTACCGGTTAACAGCCGGTTGCTCTACCACTGAGCTATTGCGGAACGATCTTGCCTGG